>JBOIGK010000771.1:0-23770 GCA_050742695.1 Advenella sp.
GTTTGCCATGTGCAATACAATGATATGCGCCGGTTGGTGGCGGGGTCGTCGTAGGCGGGACCTGTCGCTGCATGAGTGATACTGGGAGAAGCAAGGCTTATGTCTGCAGCAACTGCGAATAACAACAATCCTCTGGTGCGTTTCAAGAACGTGCGCAAGAGTTACGATGGCAAAAACCAGGTTGTCAGGCACCTGAACCTGGATATCCGGCAAGGCGAGTTTCTCACGCTGCTGGGTCCTTCCGGATCGGGCAAAACCACCACGCTCATGATGCTGGCCGGTTTCGAGACACCCACCTCGGGCACCATTGAACTGGCCGGCGAGCAAATAGATAACCTGCCGCCTCACAAACGCAATATCGGCATGGTCTTCCAGAATTACGCCCTGTTTCCGCATATGACGGTTCAGGAAAATGTGGCCTTTCCCCTCAAGGTGCGCAAATTCGATGCCGACACCCAGCAAAAGAAAGTCAAAACGGCGCTGGCTATGGTGCAACTCGATGGGATGGAAAAGCGTTATCCCGCGCAGTTGTCGGGCGGGCAGCAGCAGCGCGTGGCGCTGGCTCGGGCACTGGTCTTTGAGCCAGAGCTGGTGCTGATGGACGAACCGTTGGGGGCGCTGGACAAACAGCTGCGCGAACACATGCAACTGGAAATCAAGCGGCTGCACGGCGAACTGGGTGTCACGGTCGTTTATGTGACGCACGATCAGGATGAGGCGTTGACCATGTCAGATCGCGTTGCCGTTTTCCATGACGGTATGGTCCAGCAAATTGGCTCTCCCCAGGATATATATGAAACGCCCGACACCGCCTTTGTCGCCGGTTTCATCGGCGAGAACAACCGCACCCATGGCACCATTACGCAGGCCGGCGTGCGCCAGGCAACGGTCAACCTGGATAGCGGCATGCAAATCCAGGGCACGCAACAATTGGGGATGAAGGTCGGTGACCGTGTGTCGGTCTCCATTCGTCCCGAGCGAATCGCGCTCAATCCGGCGGAAAATTCCACCGACGTGCGTTGTCAGGGCAAAGTACGGGAAGTCATTTATCTGGGAGATCACGTACGTGTTCGACTGGTAATCAACGGCGATCCTGATTTTGTGGTGAAACAGCCGGTGTCACAGGTGCGGCAGAAAATAACGGTAGGCGATACAGTTGAGCTGGGCTGGAATCACGAGTTTGTGCGGCTTCTGGATCCCATCGAGAAGACGACAGCGGTATAACAACCTTTTATGTGGAGCGGACAAATGAAAAAGACAACAATCAAAGCTGCAGTGTTGCGCACGGCGGCCATGGCCTGTCTGGGGTTGGGCATGAGCGGCGTGTATGCGGCCGACAGCCTGACATTGGTCTCCTTTGGCGGGGATAATAAAACCGCGCAGGAAAAAGCCTATTACGGACCGTACGAAAAGGCGACGGGTACCAAGATAACGGCTGCTGAATACAACGGCGAACAAGCCAAGATCAAGGCCATGGTGGACACCAACAGCGTCAGCTGGGATGCGGTGGAAGTGGAAAGCCCCGAGCTGGTGCGCGGTTGCGAAGAGGGTCTGTTCGAACCCATCGACTGGGGTGTGATCGGTAACAAGGCCGATTTTATCGAGGCGGCGACCGACAAGGACTGCGGCGTGGGCATGTTTGTGTGGTCGGTCGCGCTGTCCTACAATGCCGACAAATTCAAGGACAACGCCCCAAAAAGCTGGGCCGACTTCTGGGACGTGAAAAAATACCCCGGCAAGCGGGGCTTGCGCAAGGGCGCCAAGTACACCCTTGAAATTGCCCTGATGGCCGATGGCGTATCGCCCAAAGAAGTGTACAAAGTGCTGGCTACGCCCGAAGGCGTGGACCGCGCCTTTGCCAAGCTCGATCAGCTCAAGCCCAATATCCAGTGGTGGGAATCTGGCGCGCAGCCTGCCCAGTATCTGGTGTCCGGCGATGTGGTCATGACCTCTGCCTATAACGGCAGGATCTCGCAGGCGACCCGCGAAGGTAAAAATCTGAAAGTGGTCTGGGATGGCAGCGTCTACGACCTGGACTATTGGGCGATTCCCAAAGGCAGCGCCAACAAGGCAGAGACAATGAAATTTATCGCCTTTGCCAGCAAGCCTGAAACCCAGAAAGTGTATGCTGAAAATATCGCTTATGGTGCCGTCAATAAAAACGCAATCGGGCTGATCGACAAGAAATACCTGGCCGATATGCCGACTGCCCCGGACAATGAAAAGAATGCCATTGCACTGGATGTGAACTTCTGGATCGACAACGGCGTTTCTCTGGAGCAGCGTTACAACGCCTGGGTTGCCAAATAATGGCTGGGCCACGCAAGGCGCTCTGGCTGGTTATGCCGCTGCTGCTGTTTCTGCTGCTAACCTTTGTGGCGCCGATCGCTTCGTTTCTGGGCAAAAGCGTGGCCAATCCCGAGGTGGTCACGGTCCTGCCGGCCACCGTCAAAGCACTTAACAAGTGGGAGCCGGGTACGCCGGTAGATGAAGATATGTACCGTGCCCTGGCCGATGATCTGGCCCGGGCGCGGGCCGAGCAGACCATGGGCCCGCTGATGCAGCGGCTCAATTTTGAGCAGGCGGGGTTTCGCACGTTGATTGCCAAAACAGCACGCAGACTGCCCTTCAAGATAGATCCGCCCAGTTTCCAGAAAGCGTTCGAAGAGATTGACCCCCGTTGGTCGGATCAGGATTATTGGGGCATATTGAAAAACAATGCCCGCGCGCAAACGCCATACTATCTGCTGACCGCCCTGGATCTCAGGCAGGCTCCCGATGGCAGTATCGGGGCGGCACCGCCGGACCAGGGCATTTTCAAGGCCATTTATTTGCGCACGTTCTGGATGGCGGCCGTGGTCACGCTGGTGGCGCTGGTGCTGGCATATCCGCTGGCCTATCTGCTGGCACGGTTGCCTGCACGCATCAGCAACCTGCTGATGATTCTGGTGTTGCTGCCGTTCTGGACCTCATTGCTGGTGCGTACGGCGGCATGGATCGTGCTATTGCAAAATGGCGGTCTGATCAATCGCCTGCTGATACAGATCGGGCTCATCGATGCCCCGATGCAATTGGTGTTCAACCGTCTGGGTGTTTATATTGCCATGGTGCACATCATGCTTCCGTTCATGATCCTGCCTTTATATAGCGTAATGAAAGGCATTTCGCCCACCTATATGCGTGCGGCGGTATCGCTGGGCTGTCATCCCTTGCGCAGTTTCTGGGCGGTGTACTTTCCCCAAACGCTGCCTGGCATTGGCGCAGGCTGCCTGCTGGTCTTCATTACGGCAATTGGCTATTACATTACACCGGCACTGCTGGGCGGTCCGAAGGATCAGATGATCAGCTACTTTATTGCCTTCTATACCAACGGTACCATCAATTGGGGCCTGGCCGGGGCATTGGCTGCCATGCTGCTGCTGGCGACATTGATACTGTATGCGGTCTACAGCCGGTTAAGCGGCTCGACCCGCCTGGGGGTGGCCTAAATGGCGCAGGAAAATACCATTCGCACGCCTTCCGAACGCATCTGGCGCGTACTGCACTGGCTACTGGCCATCCTGGTGTTGCTGTTTCTGATTGTGCCGGTGCTGGTCATTGTCCCGTTGTCCTTCAACGACAGTTCTTTTCTGGTGTATCCGCTCAGTGGTTTTTCCCTGCGCTGGTATGAGAATTTTTTCCAGTCGCCTGAATGGATGCTGGGCCTGAAAAATACGCTGATTGTCGCGCCGCTGGCGACGGTCATTGCTACGGTATTGGGAACGGCCGCCGCGTTGGCGCTGTACCGGGCGCGTTTTCCAGGCAAGGGGCTTTTGTTGGCGCTGCTGATTTCTCCCATGGTCGTGCCGGTTGTCATCCTGGGTGTAGCTGCCTATCTGTTTTTCGCGCCAATGGGCCTGGCCAATAATCTGGGCCTGCTGGTGGTCATGCATGCGGTGCTGGGCGCGCCCTTTGTGCTGATCACCGTGATGGCCACGCTCGAGGGTTACGATACCAATCTGGGAAGGGCGGCGGCCAGTCTGGGCGCCCCTCCCTTGTATGTGTTCCGTCGGGTCACGCTGCCGCTGATTGCGCCAGGCGTGATCTCGGGGGCGCTGTTCGCCTTTGGCACCTCGTTCGATGAAGTGGTCATGACGCTGTTCATTGCGGGCCCCGACCAGTACACCTTGCCGCGCGTCATGTTCAGCGGGATCCGCGAGAACCTGAATCCGACGATCGCTGCCGCAGCGACATTGCTGATCCTGTTTTCGGTCGCCATGCTGCTGACGCTCGAGTGGCTGCGACGCCGTGCAGAAAAGCTGCGCATGGCAATGCCGCAGGCATAAACAGACACTGCAGCAAAGTACTTGGTATCTTTACTTGCTTAGTATTTGTAATTTATGGTTGCCATGAAGTTGCGCCCGTCGCCCCACGCTCCCTGGCTGTAGAAGCCGACTTGCTGATAATATTTTTTGTTCAAAAGATTATTCAGATTCAACTGCACCGAGACACGATCATTAACCTGATAGCGGGCCATTAAATCGACCAGGGCATAGGATCCCTGCGAGACCAGTTCCTGGCCGTCAGGACCATTGGCCTTCGCGTACAGCTTGCTTTGCCAATTGACCCCGCCGCCTACGGTCAGGCCGTGGAGCGCGCCGGATAACTGATACGTCGTAAATAATTTGAATAATGTTCTTGGCTGATTGGTCTGGATCGCGTTTCGCTCTGCATCGTGTGCAGTCCAGTGCGTCAGGCCGGCCATGATATTCCATCGGTCCAACGGCTCGCCCGAGATTTCCAGATCGTACCCCCGGCTGCGCGTACCCTTTGCCGCATAATAGGCCTGGTTAACAGTGCCAGGAACCAGATAGCCAACGTCGGTCTGGGCCAGGTTGTCCTGGTCGATCTGAAACAGCGCTGCGCTTGCATTCAACCGCCCCTGCAGAAAACTGCCTTTGAGGCCCACTTCATAGGCGTCGCCTTCCAGCGGATCCAGCCAGCGTCCATCCCGGTCCTGGTAGTTCTGGGGATTGAAAATGCTGGTATAGCTCACGTAGGCCGTCAGGTTGTCATTCAGGTCATAAAGAATACCTGCGTATGGCGTAAAGGCTGACTTGCTGAATTTGTACGGAGACGTTCCCTCTTGGTCCGTCTTCCATTCGCTATAGCGACCACCCAGGATCACCTTGAGCGAGTCGGTCAGGTTCAGGCGCGCAGCCGCATATAGCCCGGTCTGCCGGGTCCGGCCCTCCAGCGAGACCGATTCCTCTCCCCATTGCGGCTCCGCATATGATCCGTCCCACTCTAGGAAGTTGCCTATGGGGGCGACATTCATGGGCGAGCGTCCGTAAAACAGCTCTTTTTGTCGGCTGTGGCTGGCGCCGAAAACAAGCTCATGCTGGCGTCCGAACAGCTCGAGCGGCCCGGACACTTTGATATCGACGCTCTTTTGCGTGCGGTCGCCATAATAACGAGCGGGGCTGGCAGCCATTCCCAGCCCGGTTTCGCGGTCGGGCCAGCCGCTGGTGAACAACAGCTTTTCATCGGATTCGTTTTTGCTGTAATTGAGCAGCGCATCCACCCGCCAGCCATTGTCGAACTCATGTTCAAGATTCAGGAACGCACCCTGCGTCGTGCTGGCCCATTTGCTCCAATCCGTGCCGATATTCAGTCCGCGATCCCAGTCTGTACGGCTGCCATCTGCATACCATAGGGGGAAACCACCCCATGCACTTGCTTTGGGCGCGTTGTCCTGGTAGTGATAGCCCAAGCGCAGCACCGTGCTATCGGTCAGGTCCGCTTCGATGGTTCCGTAGAAAATCGATTTGCGTGTGCTGTAGCGATCCAGATAAGAGTGCCCCTGCTGGTGGGCGCCCACGATGCGGCCCCGGACGCGCCCGTCTTCGGTCAAGGGCGTCTGCAAATCCGCAGAAGCCCGATAAGTATCGTGGGACCCGGCGCCCAGGGACAGATCTGCCGTAAAGTCCCTGCTTGTCGCGCGCTTGCGCACGAAATTGACGGCTGCAGAGGGATTGCCGGCTCCGGTCATCAATCCCGTGGCGCCTCGCACCACCTCAATACGGTCATAAATGATCGGGTCAATGGCCGATTCCCCGGCCGCCCATCCAGTGCCGCTTGTCACAGCAGTCGGAATACCATCATACAAATAGGTATTGATGGAGAAACCGCGTGAGTTGAAACTATAGCGCTCGGTGTCGTAATTCTGGACGGAAATACCGGGCGTACTTGCCAGTACGTCTTTTACAGACTGCATGTTCTGGTCCTCAATGCGCTGGCGGGTAACCACGGTTACGGACTGCGGCGTCTCGCGCAGAGAAAGCGACAAACCGGTACTGGCGCGGGTTGCACGAGGCGTGTATGAGCGTGTGCCTTCGGTTATTACATCGTCTGCGGCACGGGCGGCAATAGCCTGCAACGTTGTGACTGGCGCTGCAGCGTCGCTTTTGTCGGACGCGCTTGCCGGAACCTGCGCAAATGAAGCGCTATATATTGTCATAGCCAGCGCACCCAGCACTAATTGCGCCAGAGGCGACACGGGTAGAGCGTTATCGCGCTGACGAGTGACCGGGCAAGGACCCAAATGCTGGAGCATGACATATCCTTCTAGATTATTTTTTAGTATTTCAAACGATTACGAGACGTTGAATTGTAATGTAAATGATTCGCATTTCAATGTGTTAATTGAAATAATGCTCATAAACCGCTTAACCAGCGGAGAAAATCGCACGAAAATGTTGTTTTCGTGATATCGACGGCGGGTTCGGCATTAACTGGAGTATGTGAGTAGCGAACCCGGTTTTCATACTTGCATGCACACCAAGGAAGTGTGTCCCGGGCAAGTGGCTGGGATTTACTTAAGGACCGGCCTGATGAGACGACTGGCTTCATTTCACTATTCATGGCGATATCACAGGGCGGGATCAAATGCCATAATAAGATACATGATAATATCTTAAACAATGATAACAAAACGCTGATTCGACTTCGAACGGTGCCCGGATATATGACTATCGCGAAATCTGTAAAAACACGACGGCGTGGCGCCAGGCTCGAGCAGGCTATTATTGAAGTGGTCTGGGACAGGCTCGTTGAGCATGGGTACACGTCGCTGACCATGGAAATGGTTGCCAGCGCAGCGCACACCAGCCGCTCGGTGCTCGCGCGGCGCTGGAGCAGTAAAGCAGCCCTGGTGCTTGCGGCTATTGAATACCAGCTTTCCAGGCACCCGCCGCAAGTGCCCGATCAAGGCGATGTGCGGGCTGAACTGCTGGAATATTTGCAGCGTCTGGGCAATTTTGCGCCCATCTTCACAACGATCAATGCCTTGCTATCGAACGAGATGTTCCGCAAGGCCTTTGCCACGCCAGAAGAAGTCAGGCGGGCGCTGAGTGCGGGCAGGACGGATAATCTGAGCGTGATTCTGGAGCGTGCGGTGGCGCGCAACGAAATCGATCCGGACAAGCTGATTCCGCCCGTCAAGACACTTGTCCGGGATCTGCTGCGTCATCATGTCATGATGCACCGGGTTGCGCCGTCCGAGCAATTGCGCGTCGCCTGGGTCGATTCAATTTTCCTTCCGCTGGTGCGACGCGCCTGAGCCCATTGGTCTGCATTGCCAGGGCGCTAGAACCGATAGGCAACGCCCAGGGCGCCTACGGCCTGCGATTTGCGCCGGACCAGCGGGCTGTCGGCCGCGTCTCCCATGAGCCGACTGATACCGGCAGCGCCGGTGATGCTCCATGTCTTGGTCAGGTCATAACTGAAGCCAAGCCGCAGGGACACATCCTTGAATCCGGCAGAAGGCCGGTATTCCGATAAACCGGAGCGGGCTGCCTGATGCGCATTGATGCCGAAGTAGCTGTTCATGTACTTGGCATTGGCCCAGTTGACCGACACGTTGGGAATGACTTTAAAGCGTTCCGATATTGAATACGGATACGAGACGCGTGCAGTTGCAATGAGTCCGCGCTCGCTTTTGGTTATTGCCTGCGTGGCCGACACTGTAAAGATAGCTCCCCAGGCGTTGGTCGATACGAAAATACGTGCGCCCAGCGCATTGGACAGCTTGCCGATGCCCTCGGGCACGTCGCTTTCGCTATATCCCTCCATCATGTTCACACCGGCCCCGATAGTCAGTTGCCCAGATTGCCAGATATTTATGCCCAGCCCATCGCCCGAGCGGGCAAAAAAACGCCCGTACTGGGCGTCCACCACAGGAAAGGGCTGCAGCCGATATTCGTCGGCGCCTTCATAGCGCGGGGCAATGGCTGCGCCCAGGCCGAGTTTCAGATGATCGTCATCAGCGGCATGGGCGGCCGCGGCTGTCAGGCTGAACAGAGCCAACAGGATTCGGGACGGTATTCTCGAGGATAAATAGGATTGTGCATATATAGGGGTTGCAACGGCACGCTTCATGCTGGCTCCAGGGGGGTGAAATTTGGGTTTAAGGTTCGTGAAAGAATCTTAAAGATAATCCCTGGGCTTGTCAAAGTACGTCAATGTATCTTATTTTTGAATGGAAAAGATGCGAGGCGGCGCATTCGCCGGGGCTTGAGGGGCGCGGTTATTTTGCGCGGAACCTTATATATAGATCGTCGTTGATTTGAGAGGCAGAGAGGTGGCGGAGATCTGATGGCACTCGATCGACGAGGACACCCGCGGCTAGGAATAGAAGGCAGAACATACAAGACACGGCAGAGAGAACAGGGCAGAGGGGCCGGAGACTCGGGGCGGGCCATTGGTGGCGCGCAAGTTCTCGTTGACGCTATGGCCGATTAAACCTGTCAAATACATTTTTGCCGCGCCCGCAGGCCAATTTGCCCAAAAAGTTGTTGTTTTTCAAGTAGTAATTGGTCTTTTTAAGGTGTTTTGCACTTGCATCTGGTATGCAGATAGGATATATTAGAGGACTTCGTTCGTTTACGGGCGAGGGAACTATTTAAACAGATTTCAACCCAGGGTGGCGCACGCAAACTAACGGGCGCGGCCTGACGGGACCAAAACTGGTTATATGAATAGCATCTGGTGCTTGCTGGCCTGCCTGACGTGCTTGATTTACCCTGGTGTTTATCACAGGTAAATCGAAAGCGAAGTGGGTCGAAATACCAGAAATGGCAAACGGGCTGTCGGGAAACCGACAGTGTATGTAACTAAGTTGGAACAGGAATAATCATGATCCAAATGCAAAGCACGCTAGACGTGGCTGATAACACCGGTGCGCGCCGTATTATGTGCATCAAGGTGTTGGGCGGCTCAAAGCGCCGTTACGCAGCCATCGGTGACATCATTAAAGTGACTGTCAAGGATGCAGCTCCGCGCGGACGCGTCAAAAAAGGCGAAATCTATAACGCGGTCGTTGTACGTACCGCCAAGGGCGTTCGTCGTAAAGACGGTTCGCTGATTCGTTTTGGTGGAAACGCAGCTGTACTGCTGAACGCCAAACTTGAACCTATCGGTACACGTATTTTCGGGCCTGTTACGCGTGAACTGCGTACCGAGCGCTTCATGAAAATCGTGTCACTGGCACCTGAAGTGCTGTAAGGGGCAGATAGATGGAAAACATTCGTAAAGGTGACGAGGTTATCGTCCTTACCGGTCGTGATAAAAAGCGCCGCGGTGTCGTACTGGCCCGTGTTGACGCTAATTACATCCTGGTTGAAGGCGTGAACGTTGTCAAAAAACACACTAAACCTAATCCGATGAGCAACAATCCCGGCGGCATCATTGACAAAACAATGCCTATTCACGTTTCTAACGTGGCATTGTTCAATCCTGCAACGGGCAAGGGCGATCGTGTAGGCGTCAAAGAAGTCGATGGACGTAATGTCCGTATTTACCGTTCTAACGGCGAAGTCGTTGGCGCGAAAGCGAAAGGGGCGTAATCATGGCTCGTTTGCAAGACTTATACAACAGCAAGATTGCTGGCGAAATGAAGAAACAGTTCGGTTATGAAAGTGACATGGAAGTGCCTCGCATTACCAAGATCACACTGAACATGGGCGTTTCTGAAGCCGTTGCTGACAAGAAAGTGATCGAACACGCTGTTTCAGACCTGACAAAAATTGCCGGTCAGAAACCTGTGATTACTAAAACCAAAAAGGCGATTGCCGGTTTTAAAATCCGTGAAAACTATCCTATCGGCTGCATGGTGACATTGCGCGGTCAGCGTATGTACGAGTTTCTGGATCGTCTGGTTACGATCGCATTGCCTCGTGTACGCGACTTCCGTGGTATCTCCGGTCGCGCGTTCGATGGTCGTGGTAACTACAACGTCGGGGTGAAAGAGCAAATCATTTTCCCTGAAATTGAATACGACAAAATCGACGCACTGCGTGGCCTGAATATCAGTATCACAACGACAGCTAAGACAGACGAAGAAGCCAAAGCGCTGCTAACAGCCTTCAGCTTCCCGTTTCGTAACTAAGGGGCGATGACGTGGCAAAACTTTCACTCATCAATCGCGATATCAAACGCGCCAAACTGGTTGAGAAATTCGCAGCCAAACGTGCAGCACTGACAGCGATCATTAACGACACATCGAAATCCGACGAAGAGCGCTACGACGCACGTTTGAAATTACAGCAATTACCGCGTAATGCAAACCCAACTCGTATGCGTAACCGTTGCGTTATCACCGGACGCCCACGTGGCGTGTTCAGCAAATTTGGTTTGACCCGTCACAAACTGCGCGAGATGGCAATGCGCGGAGAAGTGCCCGGTATGACCAAGGCTAGCTGGTAGGAGAATAAATTATGAGCATGAGCGATCCAATCGCCGATATGCTGACGCGTATCCGTAACGCGCAGCAAGTCGAGAAAGTCTCGGTATCGATGCCCTCCTCTAAGCTGAAAGTGGCTATTGCCACCGTGCTGAAAGAAGAAGGTTATATCGAGAGCTTCGAAATCAAAGGTGAAAAAGCCAAGCCCGAGCTTGAAATTTCACTGAAATACTACGCGGGACGTCCCGTGATCGAACGCATTGACCGCGTATCACGTCCTGGACTGCGCATCTATAAAGGCCGTGCTGCCATCCCTCAGGTGATGAACGGTCTGGGCGTAGCCATCGTCTCCACTTCACGTGGCGTCATGACAGACCGCAAGGCCCGTCATGAAGGCGTGGGCGGCGAAGTTCTGTGTTACGTGGCATAAGGAGAAGAATATGTCACGTATAGCAAAATATCCTGTTGAAGTCCCTAAAGGTGTTGAAGTTAGCATCACGGACGGCAACATTCATGTTAAAGGCCCTTTGGGTGAACTGAACCAGCAACTGGGCGGCGAAGTCGCTCTCAAGCTGGACGACGGCAAAATCTCTTTTACCGTGGCTGATGATTCACGCCATGCAAAAGAAATGTCCGGCACTCTGCGCGCCCTGGTAAACAATATGGTTACCGGCGTCAGCAAGGGTTTCGAACGTCGTCTGAATCTGGTTGGCGTGGGTTACCGTGCTCAGGTTCAGGGAGATTCACTCAAGCTTCAACTTGGTTTCTCGCATGACATCGTGCACCCGCTGCCAAAAAGCGTGAAAGCCGAATGCCCCACTCAGACCGAAATCGTTCTGAAGAGCTTCGACAAACAGGCTGTTGGCCAGGTTGCCGCGAAAGTTCGCGCCTATCGTCCACCAGAGCCCTACAAAGGCAAAGGTGTTCGTTATGCTGACGAACGCGTCATCATCAAAGAAACCAAGAAGAAATAATAGCGCAGGCAAGGATATATCATGGACAAAAAATTATCCCGTTTGCGTCGTGCAGTGGCGACTCGCCGGAAAATTGCAGAGCTCGGTACATACCGTCTGGCAGTTCACCGTTCGAATCTTCACATTTACGCAAACGTTATTTCGCCGGAAGGCGACAAGGTGTTGTTAACCGCTTCTACGCTCGAGCCCGAAGTCCGCAAGGAACTGGCCGAAGGCAAGAAAAATGGTGGCAACGTTGAGGCAGCCGTCATCGTTGGAAAACGGGTTGCCGAGAAAGCCAAGGCAGCGGGTATCGAGTCTGTAGCATTCGACCGTGCCGGTTTCCGTTACCATGGCCGCGTCAAGGCGCTGGCCGAAGCCGCGCGTGAAGCCGGCCTCAAGATCTAATCGAGGAATTGTCAAATGGCAAAAGCACAAGGCAAGAACGCCCCTGAGCAAGAACGCGATGACGGTTTTCGCGAGAAGATGATTGCGGTCAACCGTGTGACCAAAGTGGTTAAAGGTGGTCGTACGATGAGCTTCGCAGCCCTGACAGTAGTCGGTGATGGCGATGGCCGCATCGGTATGGGTAAAGGTAAAGCACGCGAGGTGCCCGTCGCAGTTCAGAAAGCAATGGAACAGGCCCGCCGTGGCATGGTTCGTATCGCGCTGAAAGAGGGTACCCTGCATCACACCGTCGTGGGTAAACATGGCGCATCTACCGTTCTGATTTCACCGGCTGCCGAAGGTACCGGAGTGATTGCCGGCGGTCCAATGCGCGCTATCTTCGAAGTGATGGGTGTACGTAACGTGGTTGCCAAGAGCCTGGGCTCGAGCAACCCTTACAACCTGGTACGCGCAACATTGAACGGTCTGAACGCCTGCCTGACACCTTCCGAGGTGGCAGCCAAGCGCGGCAAATCGGTCGAAGAGATTCTGGGGTAAATGATGGCACAGAAGAAGCAAATTAAAGTCACGCTTGTTCGGTCCGTTATCGGCACCAAACAAAGTCACCGCGATACAGTGCGCGGGTTGGGCTTGGGCAAAGTAAACAGCAGCCGCGTGCTGGTGGATACACCGGAAGTTCGCGGGATGATTCGCACAGTCGATTATCTCGTGTCCGTTTCGGAAGCCTGAAGCCTTATCGTAAAGGAATAGAGATGTCCGAAATGCAACTCAACTCATTGTCCCCCGCTGAAGGCAGCAAGCATGCCAAGCGCCGTGTTGGTCGCGGCATTGGTTCAGGCTTGGGTAAAACAGCCGGTCGTGGACACAAAGGTCAGAAATCACGCTCAGGCGGCTTTCATAAAGTCGGCTTTGAGGGTGGTCAGATGCCCCTGCAACGTCGTTTGCCAAAACGTGGTTTTACGCCTCTGGGTCAGCACTTGTACTCACAAGTACGTTTGTCTGATCTGCAGAAGCTGACAGGCGACGAGGTCGATGTTCAGGTGCTCAAGCAGCAAGGTATTATTGGTCAGCAAGTACGCTATGTGAAAGTCATCAAATCCGGTGAGCTTTCCCGTAAAGTATCCCTTAAAGGGCTGACAGCAACAGCCGGTGCCCGCGCAGCGATCGAAGCCGCTGGTGGTTCACTCGCTGAGTAAAAGGGGTCAAAGTGGCTAAAGCACAGGCAGCAGGAAAAGCAGGTAGCGGTAAGAAATACGGCGACCTCAGGCAGCGTCTTGTGTTCCTGATTCTCGCGCTGATCGTGTATCGGCTGGGTACGCATATTCCGGTACCGGGTATTAATCCCGATGCCATGCGCCAGCTGTTCAATTCGCAATCTGGCGGGATTCTGGGCCTCTTTAACATGTTCTCGGGCGGCGCGTTGTCGCGCTTCTCTGTATTTGCTCTGGGTATCATGCCGTATATTTCGGCATCGATTATCATGCAGCTGGTCAGCTCCGTAGTGCCTTCTCTTGAAGCAATCAAGAAAGAAGGGGAGGCCGGCCGCCGCAAGATAACCCAATACACACGTTACGGCACGGTGTTGCTCGCGCTGGCGCAATCCTTTGGTATTGCTGCCACGCTGCAGGCTCAGCCGGATCTGGTCAACTCACCCGGGCCCATGTTTGTCTTTACGACAGTGGTCACCCTGGTAACCGGAACCATGTTCGTGATGTGGCTTGGAGAGCAAATTACCGAGCGCGGTCTTGGCAATGGTATTTCAATCCTGATTTTTGCAGGTATTGTGGCCGGCCTGCCAACCGCTCTGGCAAGCATGTTCGAGCTGGTCAGTCAGAATCAGATCGGAACGGTGTCCGCACTGTTTATTCTGGTCCTGGTAGTTGCGATTACTGCATTGGTGGTGTTTGTTGAGCGTGGTCAACGCCGGATTACGGTGAACTACGCCAAGCGTCAAGTCGGCAACAAGGTTTATGGCGGTCAGAGTTCGCATCTGCCCCTGAAGCTGAATATGGCAGGTGTGATTCCTCCCATCTTCGCTTCGTCCATCATCCTGTTTCCGGCTACCATTGCCAGCTGGTTTTCACAGTCAAGTAACATGCGCTGGTTAAGCGACGCTGCAGCAGCACTGTCGCCTGGTCAACCCCTGTATGTGACAGTATTCACCGCTCTGGTTGTGTTCTTCTGCTTTTTCTATACCGCGCTGGTATTTAACAGCCGGGAAACTGCAGACAATCTGAAGAAAAGCGGCGCATTTGTTCCGGGTATCCGTCCGGGGCTGCAGACATCAAAATATATCGACAAAATTTTGATGCGCCTGACACTGATCGGTGCCATTTACATCACGTTGGTGTGTCTGGTTCCCGAGTTTCTCCGGATGCAGTGGCAGAATGTACCGTTTTATTTTGGCGGCACTTCGCTGTTGATTATCGTGGTGGTAACAATGGATTTCATGGCGCAGGTACAGGCCTATATGATGTCCCACCAGTATGATTCGCTGCTCAAGAAGACAAGTTTTAAGGGTTCGAGCTTACCTATGAGATAGATCATGGCCAAGGATGACGTCATACAAATGCAGGGTGAGGTTGTCGAGAACCTCCCGAACGCAACATTTCGTGTAAAGCTCGAAAACGGACATGTGGTTCTTGGCCACATTTCCGGCAAGATGCGAATGCACTATATTCGGATTCTTCCGGGTGACAAGGTAACCGTGGAACTCACGCCCTATGACCTTTCACGTGCAAGAATCGTCTTCCGCTCTAAATAAGCGGAAACAAAACTAGGAGTCAACCATGAAGGTAATGGCATCGGTAAAAAAGATCTGCCGTCATTGCAAGATCATTAAACGACACGGAGTTGTACGAGTAATTTGTACAGATCCACGTCACAAGCAGCGTCAGGGTTAATCCTGGCGCATCGATTTAACGAGGAACAGACATGGCCCGTATAGCTGGCATTAACATTCCGCCGCATCAGCATGCTGAAATCGGTCTGACCGCTATTTTTGGCATCGGACGCACTCGCTCTCGCAAAATTTGCGAAACAGCCGGTGTGGCCTTTGACAAGAAAGTGAAAGATCTGACAGATGCAGAACTCGAAAAAATCCGTGAACAGATTGGTTTGTTCACAGTCGAGGGTGATTTGCGTCGTGAAGTACAACTTTCGATTAAACGTCTGATTGACCTGGGTACCTACCGTGGTCTGCGTCACAAACGTGGTCTGCCCGTTCGCGGTCAGCGCACACGTACAAACGCACGTACACGCAAGGGCCCACGTCGTTCAGCACAATCACTGAAGAAATAATCGGGGTAGATTATGGCGAAAGCTTCTGGCGGCGCTGCACGCGCACGCAAAAAAATTAGAAAGGTTGTATCGGACGGTATTGCTCACGTTCATGCATCTTTCAACAACACAATCATCACAATTACTGACCGTCAAGGCAATGCCTTGTCATGGGCGACGTCGGGTGGCGCGGGCTTTAAAGGCTCACGTAAATCGACGCCTTTTGCAGCGCAGGTTGCAGCCGAGTCAGCGGGCCGTGTAGCATTGGAATATGGTATCAAAACACTGGAAGTACGTATCAAGGGCCCTGGTCCTGGTCGTGAATCTTCAGTGCGTGCATTGAATGCACTGGGTATCAAAATTTCCAGTATTTCAGACATCACGCCAGTCCCGCATAACGGTTGCCGCCCTCCTAAACGCCGTCGTATTTAATTTAGCAAGGGAAAATAATGGCACGATATACTGGACCAAAATGCAAACTTTCGCGTCGCGAAGGCATTGATCTGTTCCTGAAGAGCGCACGTCGTTCACTCGACTCCAAATGCAAGCTTGACTCCAAACCCGGTCAGCACGGCCGCACCTCTGGTGCCCGTACGTCCGACTACGGCCTGCAACTGCGTGAAAAGCAAAAACTGAAACGTATGTACGGTGTGCTCGAAAAGCAATTCCGTAAATACTTCGCTGAAGCTGAGCGTCGCCGTGGCAACACTGGCGAGACCCTGATTCAGTTGCTCGAATCACGTCTGGATAACGTTGTATACCGTATGGGTTACGGTTCAACACGTGCAGAAGCCCGTCAACTGGTTGCCCATGGTGCAATCGAGCTGAACGGTCACAAGGCAGACATTCCATCAATGCTGGTCAGCAGCGGTGATGTTGTTTCTGTTCGTGAAAAATCCAAAACACAGGCTCGTATCAAAGAGTCTATGGATCTGGCATCCGGCAACGGTCTGCCACAGTGGGTTGAAGTGGACACTACCAAACTGACTGGTACGTTCAAACAGGCGCCGGATCGCGCTGATGTCGCTCGTGATATCAACGAATCTATGGTCGTCGAGTTGTACTCACGTTAATGCATCAGGAAAACAGGGAACCATTACGGTTTCCTGTTTTTTGCAGTTTCAGATTTTATCCAAGTAGTATTTATCTTATCCATCAGCCTTATCGGTGTAACGAGCCGAGGGTATTGAAAAGGACACAGAGTTATGTCTCAAGGTTTTTTGAAACCCCGTTCCATTGAAGTCACACCGGTTACCGAGAACCACGCTAAAGTGGTTATGGAACCGTTTGAACGTGGTTATGGCCATACGCTGGGTAACGCGCTGCGTCGCATTCTGCTGTCTTCCATGACAGGTTTTGCGCCTACCGAAGTGCAGATTACAGGTGTGGTTCATGAGTACTCTACGCTGACAGGCGTGCGTGAAGATGTCGTTGACATCGTTCTGAACCTGAAGGGCATTGTATTCAAACTGAACAATCGTGAAGAAGTGACCGTTACGCTGCGCAAATCTGGCTCCGGCCCGGTACTGGCCAGCGATATCGATCTGCCTCACGACGTCGAAATTATCAATCCGAATCACGTGATTGCGACGCTGACAGACAACGGCAAGCTCGAGATGCAAATCAAGATCGAGCAGGGTCGTGGTTATGTTGCCGGCAATATGCGCGCACTGACCGACGAGCGTTCGCACACCATCGGCCGTATCCAGATGGACGCCTCCTTCAGTCCCGTTCGCCGCGTCAGCTATGCTGTCGAAAGCGCCCGTGTTGAACAGCGTACCGACCTGGACAAGCTGATTCTGGATATTGAAACAAACGGCGTGATCTCTCCTGAAGAAGCCGTGCGTCAGTCTGCCCGTATCCTGATGGACCAGATTTCCGTATTTGCAGCCCTGGAAGGCGCCAGCGATACATTCGAAACACCGGTCCGCGGCGTACCGCAAATTGATCCGGTCCTGCTGCGTCCTGTTGACGATCTCGAACTGACCGTTCGCTCGGCCAACTGCCTCAAAGCAGAAAACATCTATTACATTGGTGATCTGATCCAGCGTACTGAAAACGAGCTGCTCAAAACACCTAACCTGGGCCGTAAATCTTTGAATGAAATCAAGGAAGTACTGGCTGCACGTGGCCTGACCCTGGGCATGAAGCTGGAAAGCTGGCCGCCACTGGGTCTTGAGCGTCCTTAAGGTTCAATACTGTTGGCTGCAGGCGTCAAACCTGCCGCCAGCATAAGCTCTGGCTCATATTTGCTGTAAAATTACTGGTTCCCGCAAGGGGCCAAAAGAACCGGATGGTTTCGGGCATGTCATATTTCATATGTGGTCGCCTGATTCTGTTCCTATACCAACCGGACCGCCAGTTATGACAGCCGTCATAGCAGGATAGAAGAACCGGTCAAACAGACGGCATAAGCTGTCTTTAACCTAGATTCAAAGGAAATTATTATGCGTCACCGTAGTGGTCTACGTAAGCTGAATCGTACCAGCAGCCATCGCCTGGCGATGTTCCGCAACATGTCTGTATCTCTGATTCAGCACGAAGCGATCAAAACAACATTGCCAAAAGCCAAAGAGCTGCGCCGTGTCATTGAGCCCCTTATCACCATGGCCAAAGAGCCGACCCTGGCTAACAAACGCCTGGCATTCGCCCGTCTGCGCGACCGCGATGCTGTGGTCAAACTGTTTGCCGAAATCGGTCCTCGCTATAAAGAGCGCAACGGTGGTTACACCCGCGTTCTGAAAATGGGCTTCCGTCAGGGCGATAACGCACCAATGGCATTTATGGAACTGGTTGACCGTCCTGAAGTTGCCGACGAAGTGGTTGAAGCCGAGTAAGGCTGATACCCGATAGTCGACAGCCGGTGTGCATGCACCGGCGGGCGTCGCAGTATTTCTTTGCCAGTGCGGATTACTTCACTGGCGGCAAAAGGCACCTGTTTAGGCAGGTGCCTTTTGCTTTTATCCAGCCTGTGGCTCAGACAGCATTTATATCAACGTCCTATGATCGCGCTTTGCCGTTTGAGGGCAACGTTTCGTATCTGTCCGTTTTACCGTTTAAAGGCCGACGACACCCCCATCGACGATAATCTCACTGCCTCGCATATATTGCGATTCATCCGATAGCAGAAAAATAACGGCATTGGCTATTTCCGCAGGTGTTCCGATACGCCCTGCAGGCACGATGGACGTCAAGTGCTGCATGAAGTTCGGATTGCCGGCTTTGAGTTGTTCCACGGCAGGTGTCTCGGTCGGCCCCGGCGAGACACTGTTCACGCGTATACCCTGCTCGATAAATTCGCGAGACAGGGTGCGCGCCAGCGAAAGCAGGGCTGCCTTGCTTGCCGCATAAGCCGAGCTGTCCGGAAATCCAATATGGGCGGATACCGAGCCGCATAGCACCACAGAGCTCGGATTTGCCAGCAAGGGAACGAGGGTCTGCAATAAAAAGAATGGCCCTTTAAGGTTGGTGTCCATAAGCCGGTCATAGTCTTGTTGCTGCCATTGAGATAGCGGCATATGCGTGACATCGGCCGCACACAGAAAAGCGCCATCCAGGCCCCCCCAATGATGGACGATGCGCTCGTTGAGGGCAGGCAGGGCATCGATGTCTGATATGTCCGCCTGCAGAGTCAGAACAGCTCCGTTCGATTCTTCAGCCAACTGATCCAGCGTATGCTGTCGTCTACCTGTGACCATCACACTCGCGCCTTCCCGCAGGGCGTGGCGCACGGCGGCCAGCCCGATACCTGAAGTGCCGCCTGTGATCAAAATCCGTTTGTTCCTCAATCTGTTCATTTTCACGTTCCGGTTTCAATTGCCAGTGGCCAGTGTAATTGGCTGGGTATACTATAGATAGTAGGTACCAAAAGGTTACTAATGGACAAAAATAATACGCTTGCGTCACTATCAGGCTTGGCACAGATGAAAAAAAATGTTTCCGTTCCCGCCCGTGGCAATTTATGTCCGGTCGCACGGTTTGGCGAAATACTTGCCGGCAAATGGGCAACGCCGGTGATTTACCGCTTGATATTGGCTGACGGACCAGTGCGCTTTAACACCTTGCAGCGAACATTGCGGCCCATCTCGCAAAAGGAGCTCAGTCGGCATCTGCGACACTTCGAAGCGCTGGGTATGGTCACGCGGCAGGTGTATGCAGAAGTCCCGCCGCGGGTAGAGTACCTTGTGACCGATTTTGGGCGGACCTTGCGAGAGCCCATAGAGGCGCTTGCGCACTGGGCCGATCAATATTTTCCCGTGCCAGGACAGGTGCATGCTGCCACGCCGGACCAACAGCATGCCCTAGTGGCTGCTGCCCAAGGCGACCGGTCTTAGTTGGTAACTTTGGCGTGCGTGCAACAGAGCGCAATCGGCTACCGGCCATGTACGCCATGGTTCCAGGCGGTATTCGCATAGACATGCCGCAGTGGGGGCAGCTTTTTGCTGATGACGCATTGGGCACTTTTTATTACGGCTGCATTTTTTCAGATTCATGACAGTCGCGCCCGCGCTACAATAAGGCCTGCAAAAATTTCCCCCTTCTTTTCCCCCAACAGGAACGAACAATGCGTGCTTCGTCTGTGTCAGGTCTTGCTGCGCCCGCAGAACGTGACTACCAAAAAAATGCAAGAAAAGCCATCTGGGCTTCATCAATCGGCTATGCCCTGGACGGATTCGATCTGTTGATCCTGGGCTTTATTTTGTCGGCCGTCAGTGCGGGCCTGGGCCTGACCAGCACCGAAGCCGGCTCGCTCGTGACCTGGACCCTGGTGGG
Source organism: Advenella sp. (assembly GCA_050742695.1). GTDB lineage: Bacteria > Pseudomonadota > Gammaproteobacteria > Burkholderiales > Burkholderiaceae_B > Advenella. The sequence goes on from JBOIGK010000771.1 coordinate 20,134, forward strand.
TGCAGTGATCGGTGGCGTCGGTTTTGGCCTGCTTAGCGATATTTACGGCCGGGTCCGGGTGCTGACCTGGACTATTCTCCTGTTTGCGGTCTTCACTGGCATGTGCGCCCTGGCGCAGGGCTATTGGGACCTGCTGGTGTATCGCACTATCGCCGGGCTGGGCCTGGGCGGTGAATTTGGCATTGGAATGGCGCTGGCCACCGAAGCCTGTCGCCCTTCGCAGCGTGCCCGGGTGTCTTCGTATGTCGGCCTGGGCTGGCAGGCCGGCGTACTGGCTGCAGCGCTGCTGACGCCGCTATTGCTGCCCATTATCGGCTGGCGCGGCATGTTCGCCGTTGGCGTGTTGCCGGCCATTGTCTCGTTTTTTGTGCGCTCCTACATCGGTGAGCCCGAACACTTTGTCAAATCCGCCCCGGTAGCGAAGTCATTTACGTTTGCGCCACTACGATTGCTGGTAGCGGATGCGGAAACCGTAAGACGCAGTATCGGGGTGATTATCCTATGCTCGGTGCAAAACTTCGGTTATTACGGCCTGATGATCTGGATGCCTTCGTACCTGTCCACCCAGTTCGGCTATTCGCTCACCAAATCAGCCAGCTGGACGGCCATGACCGTGCTGGGCATGAGCCTGGGGATCTGGCTGTTCGGGCAGTTGGCAGACCGCATCGGCCGTCGCCCCAGTTTTCTGCTCTATCAGGTCGGCGCCGTTGTCATGGTTTACGTCTATTCCCAGCTCACGACCCCCACCGCGCTGTTGTGGGGCGGGGCGCTGATGGGTGTTTTTGTCAATGGTATGATTGGCGGATACGGGGCGTTGATTTCGGAGCTGTATCCCCGGGCAGCCAGAGCCACTGCGCAAAACGTGCTGTTCAATATCGGCCGGGCCATCGGCGGATTTGGACCGGTGGTGGTCGGTGCGCTGGCGGCGGCATATTCCTTTGAAGTGGCCCTGGCGTTGCTGGCGTCCCTTTATATACTGGACATTATCGCGACCCTGTTCCTGATTCCTGAACGCAAGGGGATGGAACTGGAGTAATTTCACCTACTCAGGAGTGTTTCCAATGACAACTGACTGCGTGGTCATGTACACCACCGTCCCCGATACGCTGCTGGCAAAACGCATCGCGCATCTGCTGGTAGAAGAACATCTGGCTGCCTGTGTGAACTTAAGCCCTGCCGGTCTGTCTATTTATTTATGGGAAGAGAACGTCGAAGGGACCGAGGAAATCACCCTTACCATCAAGACCTCCAGCCGGGCCAGTTTGCGCTGCCAGGAGCGAATTGTGCAGTTGCACCCCTACGACGTTCCTGAAATTATTATTGTGCCCGTCATTGGCGGGCATGTGCCGTATCTGGACTGGGTGCGGGCACAAACATCGGTATAGAGAGGTCGCGTGTTAACGTCGTCGGATTTGAAGGGCCGCATTATGTGGCTGTTGGGGCTCATGGCCATGCTGTTGTTGCTGGCAGCCCCTGCTGTTCATGCGGAAGAAGAGTTTCTGGATCCGGAGCAGGCCTTTGCCTTTTCTGCGCAAATGCAGACGCCATCCGAGGTGCGCATAGACTATCGCATCGCGCCCAAATACTATATGTATCGCGAGCGTTTCGAATTTCATATCAAAGATGATGCGGACAAATCCCAGGCTACGACCCTGCTGGGCACACCGGTGCTTCCCAAGGGGGAGGTAAAGTACGACCCGACCTTCGACAAAAACATGGAGGTCTATCATAACCACGTAAGTATTCGACTGCCATTGCTCAAGCAGACAACGCCCTTCACAGTGCAGGTGGTAGGGCAGGGATGCGCCGATGCCGGCTTGTGCTATCCGCCGATCACCTATGACATCGTCCTGGAGCCGGCGCCCGGCGGCGGCATGAGCATTACCGGCGGCACGCCTGGCGTCAAAAAAGGTGCTGCGCCGGCTGGCGCAGTCAGCACGCCACTTGCAGACAATAACGCGTCTGGCACGGATCGAAGCGCAGATCAAATCGGGCAGCAGGCCTCTGCTGCCGTTTCTGCTGATCCCGGTAATGCCTCGCTGTTTGATGCCGGCGATACCACCATCGCCCAATGGCTGTCAGAGGCGGGCCTGGCGCGCGTGCTGCTGATCTGTTTCGCGTTGGGCGTGGTGCTTTCGTTTACGCCCTGCGTCTTGCCCATGCTACCTATCTTGCTGTCGGTTATTGTGGGAGACCAGAAGGCGCGCGGGGGTGTTCCATCCAAAGGGCGCGGTTTTGCGCTCACGCTCATGTATGTGCTGGGCACGGCCATTGTGTACACATTGCTGGGCATTGCGGCCGCCTCTGTCGGTTCCGTGCTGGCAGCCTGGATTCAGAATCCCTGGGTGCTCTCGGCATTCGCGGTGGTGCTCATTATTCTTGCCATTGGCATGTTCGGCGCTTTTACCATACAGGTGCCGGTATCGCTGCAAACCTCACTGAATAGCAAAGTATCCCGGATGCCCGGTGGGCGCTATGGCGGCGCTTTCGGCATGGGCATGCTGTCAGCGCTGATTTGTGGCCCCTGCGTTGCCGCGCCGCTGGCCGGTATTCTGCTGTTCATCTCCCAGACCGGCAACCTGGTGCTGGGTGGCCTGGCGCTGTTTGTACTGGCCTGGGGGCAGGGCTTCTCGCTGCTGATCCTTGGCGCCACTTCCGGTGCGCTCATGCCCAAGGCGGGTCCCTGGATGGAAGCAATCAAGTATTTCTGCGGTCTGTTGCTTCTGGCGACGGCGCTGTGGATGCTGATGCCCGTTTTGCCTCTGTGGGCTCAAATGCTGGGCTGGGCGTTTCTGAGTATGTGCCTGGCGGTGCTGCTGGGTGCCTTTCGCAGTGACACCGGTCCTGTCGCCAGCGCCGGCCCGTTGCGGCTTATATTGCGTGCGCTTGGCCTGCTGGCAGCCGCGTGGGCATTGCTGTTGCTGGTGGGACTGGCAACCGGCAGCCGGGATCCGCTCGCCCCCCTCAAAGGAATTGCGCAGGTAAACGGAGCAGCGCAAACCAGCGTCGCCAAAGTACAGTTCGAAAGGGTACGGTCGCTGGCAGAGCTCGAGGCGCGCATTGCGACGGCCGGTAAACCTGTCATGCTGGACTTCTATGCCGATTGGTGCATTTCCTGTCACGAAATGGAAAAATTCACCTTTTCCGATAGCCGGGTGGCCGGTGCCATGAACGCCATGCTTGTATTGCAGGCCGACGTAACCGGCAACAATGAGCAGGATCGTGAACTGCTCAAACGCTTTCGCCTGTTCGGCCCGCCGGGCATTATTTTCTTTGACCGCAATGGCCAGGAAATGAAGGACAACCGTGTAGTTGGTTTCCAGAAGGCGGACAAGTTTCTTGAGAAATTGCAGCTGGCGCGGCGCTAGCGATGCCGCGGTGGCCATCCTTCTGTGGGCGGGCTTTGTGGGCAGAGGGTATGGTCCTAACGGGGCTGTCGGCCGGTTGTGCTAATGATATTGCTATCCGGGCGTGACAACACGCCGGATGTGGATGCAGCAAGAGGAGAGAGGATTCAGTCCAGATCGAGCCAGCTGCGGTTCTTTTCCGAAAGACCGATGCCAGCCCATTTATTTCCCAGTTCGATCACCAGGAGACTGTCGTTGGTATCAAGGGCAGGCAGCAAAAGCTCGCGTAC
>JBOIGK010000772.1:0-10019 GCA_050742695.1 Advenella sp.
GTGCGTGGCCGTGATCATGATCATGTCCGTGGTCGTGATCATGCGCCGCATCGGGGTGTTCTTCTTTCAGAAACTCCGGATCAATGTCAAGTATGGTATTCAGGTTAAAGCCGCTGATGTCCAATACCTTATTGATGTCGATTTCGCCAAAATGAACAGGCATGATTTCTGCGCGCGGGTTCATATGCAGCAACCGATGGCGCAGGGCTCCGTATTCCTGGTCAGTGACCAGGTCTTTCTTGGACACCAGGATGCGATCTGCAAACCCAACCTGTTTTTGGGCTTCAGGCTGGGTATCCAGCGTTTCCATGCCGTGTTTGGCATCGACCACCGTAATCACGGCATCGAGCCGATAGAAGGCGGCGACGCTGTCGTCCATGAAGAATGTCTGGCAAACCGGACCAGGGTTGGCCACACCGGTGGTTTCGATCACCACGCGTTCGAATTTCAACTCGCCTTTCTGATGGCGATTTTTCAGATCGGTCAGCGTGTTCAGCAGGTCGCCGCGAATTGTGCAGCAGACGCACCCATTGGACAGCTCGATAATCTGCTCGTCGCTATCCTGCACCAGAAGTTCGTTATCTATGCTTTCCGGTCCGAATTCATTTTCGATGACGGCGATGCGATTGCCGTGGTATTCGGTCAGGATGCGTTTCAGGAGTGTGGTTTTACCTGCCCCCAGAAAACCGGTAAGAACGGTGACAGGGATCATTTTATCTGCTTGTGCTTGCGTTTTTGTCATAGCGTTTAAACGTCCTACCGGCAACAGAAACCGGCCGGTTCCAAAAAGACGTTCCTAAAGTCAATCGCAGGATTACATCATAGCTTTGCGAAAGTGGCAAACGTTAATTGTTTCTCGAAGAAAATAAACCCCAATACTGGGGATAAACCCTAAGATCTTGATTTGTGTAATGAAATTTACATTCTGGTATGCCTGGCCAGGATAACAGGTGTTCATCGGCCGCCTAGAGTAAAAGGGCGGCGCTATTGTGTCTTACGAGCGCTTTTTTCCGAAGGGCTGTTCCTTGCCGTTCGCCCGTGTATCCTGCAAGGGCAGGTTTGGCTACGATTTCAGCTGGGCAGCCGGAGTTGCGGAGGGCTGCCGTTGCCGGGCGGCTGTTCTCAGTCACGAGGCCGAGACTGTTTCTTCCTGTTTCTGGCTGCAGTCTTTGCACATGGCGCGCAATTCGGTTTCGCTGGTTGTCTGAATAAAACCGGCCGCATGAATCATGTCCTGCAACTGGTGGCTGATAAGCGGGGCGCTCAGTTCGGCGACTTTGCCGCAACGCGTGCAGACAATTAACAGGTCGTGGTGGTGACCCGATACGTCCTGGCAGGCAGTCCAGGCATTGACGGCATCCAGCCGGTGGATCAGGCCTTCTTCAACCAGGAAATCCAGGGCGCGGTACACGGTGGGAGGCTTTGCCTGCGGATAGAGCTGCTTCATGGCCTCAAGCAGCTCATAGGCTTTCAGGCTGCGGCCGGCTTCCAGCAACAGGGTGAGCACGTGCTGGCGAATCGGTGTCAGGCGGGTGCCGCGTTGCTCGCAATGGCGAATGGCTTCCAGCAACTGATAGGCCACAGAGTGGCCATGGGCGCCATGCTGGTGCGTCTGTTCCGGGTGATCTGTATCGGGTGGCGTTCTGGGGGTCATATAACAGGCAATCATTTGGCGGGGATGGTTGGAATGATACCGCCATCGTCCGCAAGGAGGAAACTTTCGGCCTATTTTAGGCCATTTCATTACCTGATTTGTGTATTATGATATAACATATCATTTTGGAAGGATGGCGCGGGAGGAATAAGCAAGCCCGAAGCATGCAATTTGAGGTGCAGACGCAGCGTGTTCAGACTGCTTTAGCGCAGTGTACTTAGCGCAGTTTAAGGTAGACCCGGGCAGCTTTTACTCAGGCCAATGACCGTTTCCATCCAGACTGATCTATCCATTAACATATTCGTTAAATCAGACTATTATGCACAATGATACCCTGTTCCCGGCTTTACAGCGTGTCTATCCCACGGTAGCAGGGACGCCTTTTGTCGAGCAGGCGCGCGTCAAGCCTGCTGATGCCGCACCGGCGGCATCCGTCGCTGGCCGGCGTGGCTCGTTTGCTTCAGCCGGCGACGCATTACACATGCAGGCAGATTCAACCTCCACGATTTTTCTGGCATCTGCCGTTGGCAGGCTGGGGCCCGTGCTGGGCATTATCCTGCTGCTATGGGGCCTGATCGCCTGGTCAGCCGGCTGGCTGAGCGCGATTGCCTACTGATTGCCCGCATCTGCCTTTCTGATTCCTACTGACATCCATGCCCATGCCCTCTGCGACAAACAGCGCCAGTGTTGACCGTCCCGCTGCAGCGGCGTCAACAGCGGCCAGGCCGGTGATCCAGCTTGACGATGTGACCGTAGGCTGGAACGGGGTGCCGGCGCTCAGCGGCGTGACGGGCACTTTTGTTGAGGGGTCGCTAACCGCGATCCTGGGCCCCAATGGCGCTGGTAAATCGACGTTGCTCAAGACGGTAACAGGGCAGTTGACGGCGCGCACCGGCAGGTTGACGATTCACGACCCTTTCCGGGGCGGTATTTCCCTGCTGCCGCAAATTAGCGAAATTGATCGCAGTTTTCCAATTACCACCTACGATCTGGTCTCCATGGGAGCCTGGCGCCGCGTGGGCGCCTTCCGGCGCTATGACAAAGGCGAGCGCCAGCGCATTCATGACGCATTGGCCACCGTTGGGCTGACAGACAAATCCCGCGACCTGATTTCCAATCTGTCCGGTGGGCAAATGCAGCGTGCGCTGTTTGCCCGTCTTATTGTGTGCAATGCGCCGGTCATGATCCTGGATGAGCCTTTCACGGCTGTCGATGAGGGAACCTGCGACTTGCTGCTGCAGATTCTTCTTGACTGGCATCGCCAAGGGCGCACCGTACTGGTGGTGCTGCATGATGCTGCGCTGGTGCGCCAGTGCTTTCCCCAAACGCTACTGCTGGCGCGGCAGGTTGTGGCCTGGGGCGACACTGCTCGCGTTCTGACCGAAGCCAATCTGGACCAGGCCCGCTCGCTGGCGCTGGGAGGGTTTTGATGATCGAGGCGGTTGTTGCGGCGCTGCTTACGCCTTTTACTGAGTTTGCGTTTATGAGCCGGGCCCTGTTCGGGTCGATATTCGTGTCGCTGGCTGCAGGACCGCTGGGCGTATTTTTGATTTTGCGGCGCATGAGCCTGATGGCAGACTCCATGTCGCACGCCATTTTACCCGGCGTGGCGGTGGCTTTTTTGCTGGCCGGCGTTTCCATGACAGCAATGCTGGTCGGCGGCCTGGCCACCGGTTTGCTGGTCGCCGTCCTTGCCGGTAGCGTGGCCCGCTCAACCGGCCTGAAAGAGGATGCCAGTTTTGCTGCGTTTTACCTGATATCGCTGGGCCTTGGCGTGTTGTTGATTTCGCTCAAAGGCTCCAATCTGGATCTGTTGCACGTGCTGTTCGGCACTGTGCTGGGGCTCGATGACAGTCATCTGGTTTTCATCATGTGCGTCTCCAGTGTGACGCTGGTTGTGCTTGCGCTGATGTACCGGCCGCTGGTCATCGAGTGTCTTGATCCGGCTTTTCTGAAAATGGAAGGTGGCGGCGGATCGCTGGTTCACGGCGGCTTTCTGATTCTGCTGGTGGTCAATCTGGTAGCCGGCTACCAGGTCATGGGCACCCTGTTGGTGGTGGGGATGATGATGCTACCGGCCGCTGCTGCGCGCTTCTGGGGGCGTACGCTGGGGTGGCAACTGGTCCTGGCTGTCTGTCTGGGCGTTGTGGCCTCTTATATCGGCCTGGTGCTGTCCTATCACTTCGGCTTGCCGGCTTCCAGCGCCATCATTCTGTCGGCGGGCGCCTTGTATATCCTGTCAATGCTATTTGGCAATCAGCACGGCTTGCTGCGATCCGGCCGCTAGCCAAAAGTCCTTATTTCTCTTTATCAGTTTCGTCCATTTTGGCGCGGGGATGCGCCTTGTCGTATACCTGGGCCAGATGCTGAAAATCGAGCCTTGTATAAATTTGCGTGGTAGCAATATTGGCGTGCCCCAGCATTTCCTGCACCGCACGCAGATCCTGCGCCGATTGCAGGACGTGGCTGGCAAAACTGTGACGCAGGACATGAGGATGAATCTGCGCGGGAATGCCGCTGCGCAAGCTCAGTTTTTTCAGTTGCAATTGAACGACCCGGGGGGCAACGCGGCGACCGCGGGCACCCAAAAACACAGCAGACTGATCGTCTGTCGTGCTGCCCGGCGGTAGCAGTTTATGCCTGACGGCCAGCCATTGCGTCAGGGCGCCGATGGCGGTGCGGCCCAATGGCACGCTGCGCGTTTTGCCGCCTTTGCCGGTGACCGTGACCTCTCCTTCATCCAGGTTGAGCCAACTGACCGATTCATAGCCGTCCTTGCGGGTGTAATGAATGTCCAGGCTGACCAGTTCGGCCAGCCGCAAGCCGCTGGAGTAGAGTACTTCGAACATGGCCTGATCCCGCAGATCGGCCGGTTCCGTGCCGGTGGCCACGGTCGGATGGTCCAGCAGCGCCTGGGTTTGCTCTACCGACAGTGCCTTGGGCAGCGAGCGGGCGATCTTGGGCGTTTTTACATCCAGGGCTGGATTGACTTTGACCGTGGTTTGAGGAATCCACCATTGATAAAAGCCGCGCCAGGCCGACAGAATCCGCGCCAGGCTGCGCGGACTGTAGTCCTGGGCATGCAGCCGTGCAATGGCGTGGCGTATCTGCGCATTGCTCAGATTCTCGGCGGGGATGTCCGGATAAAAGCCCAGCAACAGCACCAGATCACGTCGATAGGCGGACAGTGTGTGGCTGGCATACCGTTGGTTGGTTTTCAGGTAGGCCAGCCATTTTTCCATTGAATCGGGCAGAACGCGTGTCATGGTGCTTCCCATAAGTACTGCTGCACCTGGCCGAAAGACGGTGTGGCAGGTGTCAGGCTGTGTAATTCAGGCGGCTTAAGCAGGCGCTGGCCAGCTTGCCGAGAATTTCAAGAAATGTCGTGCCCATGTCCGGCTTGAAGTGCTCGGCGCCTTCTGCGGCGAAGACCAGCACGCCAATCGTGCGTCCCTCATGTGTTAATGGCACCATGGCGACCGAACCGGGTTTGCTGTCGAACCATTCGTGCGCCGGCAGATAGCCTTCCTGGCCGCAATAGGGTTTTTGCAGCCCGGCCACAAAGGCCTGGAGCATATCGTCGGTTCCTTGGAAACGTTCGTCTTCGAGGGCAGGAAGATTCCATAGGCGCAGGGCGACTTCCAGCATATCGAATTCCTGGCGCAACCCGTCTACCACGCGTTGCGGCAGTCGCTGGGGATCTTGCTCTGCCAGCATCTGCGTACACCAGAGCGTGACATGATCGCTGATGGCTTCGTTGGAATTGGCATTGTGCAGCAGCTCAGACAGCTTCCACTCCAGCTCCTTGTTGCGCGTGCGCAGCGTCAGGATCTGGCGTTCGCCCAATGACAGGGTATTGCGTGCATGAGGGTGGGGTACCTTCAGCGACGAAAAAATATCGGCGTGCTCATCAAAAAAAGCAGGATTGTCCTGCAGAAATTGTGCGACGGTTTCTGCTGTCAGTGTGGCAGCTTCAGACATGAGTACGTTCCTTTATAAAGCAGTGCTGTTGCGATACTGCGCAACCAGGCGATCAATGTTTATTTCACTTGAAAATACCGTCACGGCCGGGCCGCGCATGGTAATTTGCGTGCCGTCCCAGGCGATGTTCAGCTCGCCGCCGCGCGTATGGACGGTCACCGGCGATTGCAGGCGCCCACGACGAATGCCTGCGACCACTGCGGCGCAGGCACCGGTCCCGCAGGCCAGCGTTTCACCAACCCCGCGTTCGTATACCCGCAAGTTGATCGTATGCGGATTTACGATTTGCATAAACCCGGCATTGACGCGATTGCCAAAGCGCGGGTGTCCTTCGATAAGCGGGCCTTGCACGGCCACCGGTGCGCTGGCCACATCATTTACGATCTGCACGGCATGCGGGTTGGAAATGGCCACCAGCGAGAGCGTAACCGTATCGCCATTGTCTAGCGGCAACGACCATAGTGTGTCGTCATGATCGCGCGTGCTTGGCAGATCGCTTGTGTCAAATGTGACAGCCTCGGGTTCAAAGCGGGTTTGTCCCATATTGACCGTGACCGTTGCGTCATCGGCTTCTTCAAGCGTGATCAGACCGGTTGCAATTTCGGCCTTCAGCGGATTGCGCGAAGACAGTTTCTGTTCGTGCACAAAGCGGACAAAACAGCGGGCGCCATTGCCGCAATGTTCTACTTCAGTGCCATCGGCATTGAAAATGCGGTAACGGAAATCGGCCTCGGGGTGGCTTGGCGCTTCGACCAGCAGGATCTGATCTGCGCCGATGCCAAATTGCCGGTGCGCCAGCGCGCGTGCACGCTCGGGCGTCATGTCGATGGACTGACGTACGCCATCGAGCACAACAAAGTCGTTGCCGGCACCGTGCATTTTCGAGAAAGACCAGATCATTGAACGTTTTCCTGATTGAACCGCTGTATTGGACATTATTATCGCCGATCCTGCGCAGCAGCACCATGACCATGCGCAATCAGTAGAATTTCTTTTCCCCTTCGGGCCGGGTTTTGAAGCGTCGATGCACCCAATAATACTGGGGAGGATCGGCGCGCACCCACGCCTCAAGCTGTTGATTGCCGAAAAGCGTGGCCTGTTCCAGGTTCATCTGGCCCGGAAAGTCGGCAAAGGGGGGCAGCACCCGGGTGTGATAGTGACCGGTGGCGCTGTCCCAGCGGGTCACGATGGGAATCACGTCGGCCTCCCAGGCCCGGGCAATTTGGGCGGTGGCCGGCAGGGTTGCAGCAGGAACGCCGAAAAAAGGCACAAAGAGGGCCCCTTCACGACCAAAGTCCATGTCGGGCAGGTAATACACCGGCGTGCCCTGGCGCAGTTGCCGGATGAGACCGCGGATGCCTTCCTTGCGGGAGATCTGGGTAACTTTGTTGAAGCGACCGCGGCCTTTGATCATGATGGCGTCAACCTGCGGATCGGACGCGGGTGTGTACATGGTGGCCGATTTGACCAGATGCATGGACAAAATAGTGGCTGCGGCGTCCAGTCCGACAAAGTGCGGGGCGAACATCAATGTGGGCCGGGATGAATCGATGCTGTTCTGGATGTGTTCATAACCGCTAAGGTGCACCATGCGACGGATCTTATCTTCCGAGCCGTACCACAGTACGGCGCGGTCAATCATGGTTTGGGCCAGGGCGCGGAAATGTTCCCGCAGCCAGCGCTGGCGCTGCGCCGGCGTAGCCTCGGGGAAACACAATTGCAGATTGGTGCTCACGATGAAGCGGCGGCGCTTCATCAGCGTGCGCATCAAGGTTGCGCAGATGCTGCCCAGGCCCAGACGCAGGCTGTCCGGTAATAGATTGATGCTGCGGAAGAGAAAAACGAGTAATGCGGATTTCATAATGTTTGAAGATAAGCGGAGTGCGTCATGGCAATATGTGCTGGCAGTGCACCGTGACTGGCGCGTTGCTGGCTGCCGGTCTGCTGGCGTTGCCGGCAGACGGGGCGATCCTGGATTTTTTCGATTGTAATGGAGAAAGGGAAGGCATTGTCCAGGCGATTGCCTCAAGCAGCAAGACGGGTGGCCTGGCAAAAAATTTGGATATTTATATATGCATGCGCAAACAAATAAATTGACAGATGTTTTTGATTCTTATAATATGCATGTGCATGCAAGCAATAGATGAGCTCAGATGCTCTCTATTGCCGGGCGTGAAAGCAAGCTGTTGCACACTCAATAAAGGAAAAATGATGAGCTGGTTATATCTTGGAATCGCCGTGGTCTTTGAGGTCGCGGTCGCAATATCGGCAGGCAATGCCAAGGGATTCACCCGGGCAGGGTGGACAATCGCCACCCTTGCCAGTGGCGTCATTGCTACCTATTTTCTCAGCCTTGCACTGCTGACTTTCGATGTCGGCATTGGCTACGCAATCTGGACCTCGGTTGCAGGCGTCGGTATCGTTGTTCTGGGCGCACTGTTCTTTGGGCAGCGACTCAACTGGAAAAAGGTCCTGGGAATTATTCTGGTTATAGGAGGCGTTGTCGGTCTGCAGCTCAGCGGTGCGGCGTAAGGCATTGGCAGGTATTGGTTAATTAATTTATATAATTTTGAAGGAAATAGATATGTCGAAAACAAACACAAAAAATCCAGGCAGTGGGCAGGCATGGATGATGTTGCTGCTGGCCGGCGCGTTCGAAATCGGTTATGCGCTCAGTGTTGGTGGAAGTAAAGCCTTTACTGTATTGAGCTGGTCGCTTGCTGCCATCGTTTTCTTTTTGCTCACGCTGTATTTTCTCAGTGCAGCTCTGAGGACAATCGACGTGGGGATAGGCTATGCAGTGTGGGCGGGCATTGGCGCGGTCGGCGCGGCTGCTTTTGGCAGTATTCTGCTTGATCAACCGCTGACGGCGGTGCAGGTATTTTGGCTGGTCGTCATCATCGCCGGGGTTGTTTGGCTCAAACTGGCTGATAGCGCCAAACTGCAGGCTGGGCAAAGCGGCGAGCCATTCTGACCGACTGTTTGCTACAACGCGGCAAACAAACTGACAGGCATAGGGTTTCGCGCCCGGTCTGCCTCGGCCTAAGTTTGCATGGACATGCATATGATAAGATATTCTGTTGAACGATTAAGGACGTGGTGATCTTCAATGTCAAAGAAAAGTGATACATGGCTCAAGCTGATTCAGGTGATCGCCAATGTCGAGACCCGGCTGGGGGCAGTGCTGCAGGCACAGCATGGGCTTGGTCTTTCAGAGTATCGTGCGCTTGAGGTATTGGCGCGTTCGCCCAACGCCGAATTGCGCATGCAGGAGCTTGCGTCGCATCTGCGCCTGAACCAGAGTTCGGTTTCGCGGATGGCTGAGCGTCTGGAGCGTGTCGGGTTCACTATTCGCGATCTGTGCCCGGACGATAAACGTGGGGTTTATACAGTGATCACCGATAAAGGGCGAGCGCATCTGGATGGCGCCCGAGTCGATTACGAAAATGCGCTGGATGACGCACTCAAAGAATGCGGGTGTGAAAAGCTGCTGCTCATGAAATTTATCAATGCAGGATAGCTGGCCTGGCGCTATCGTTATGGCTGCGCCGCTTGGAATGGGTGAGGGTGTCAGGCGCCCGGTTAGGTCGGCACGCCATGCCGTCGGCAGTGAGCGACGGTGTGTTCATATGCACGTTCTGGATAGTGGCGTACCCTGGATGGTCTACAGGCATGAACAGCGCACCCATCGCTTTCCACAATTGACAAAATCCCGAACGATTCAGTACATTAACACCTGAACCGATGCGGAGCCTCCCGCACCGATCCCTGATCAATAGGCGGGTGTCATCAGGCGGGTGTCATCAACACCAGCATCAATACGATCAGGATAAGCAGAAATACGATCTGTTTCATCGTAAACGCCTTATCAGATTGGCCCGGCTTCGGTCGGGCCTGCTTTCGTCTGGCCTTATTACCGTCCGCTGCTTATCAGCGCTGTGGCAAAGGCGCCTTGCCCCTGCCACAGCGGTATTTTCTGCATACCCATGCCCTTGCGGTCCGCCGGTGCGTCGTATTTACCTACCGCGTTTTCTACAACGACAGCCGGTCAGCCCGCCAACTTTTGCAGTCCCAAATGGCGAATGTCGCGCCCGTGCGCGCCGTGCCGTTGCGCCTGGCTGCCTTTTATCTACTGCTATCAGGGTTTTTCAGGCCTTCGCAGGCAAATTGTCATAAAATGATTTCTGGTCGCTGAGTTAACCGACAACTTGCGGGGCGACAGCTGAATACACGGTGCACATGCCAGGCTTGGCATGAGGTCGTTTTCAGATACATTCCGCTAAAGCGTCGCGCCAGTATTAATCCCATTCGGTGCTGCGTGTTCTTTTTAAGAATGTCGGTTTTGTTTTGACACTATTAATTGGACGCAACATGGCCCACAACG
>JBOIGK010000773.1:0-4509 GCA_050742695.1 Advenella sp.
AATTTCAGCGTATGTCGATGAGATGCCTGGCATGAATTCCGAAAGATTTGATACTCTGCAAGGGGTATGTGTCGTTCCACAAGATCACGCGTTGGCCAGCGTGAACCGACCGGTCAGAATCAGGGACTTTCGGGGAGAGTCCTTTATTTCTCTACATTCGGGTGACGGTACTCGGCGCAATATTGATGCATTATTCGGTGCTTTCGAGGAGGATTATCGGACCATGTATTATGAGTGTCGTTATGCAGTGGCAATATGCAATATGGTCGGCCTTGGCATGGGGATAAGCATTGTGAATCCTTTAGTAGCAAAAAATTGCCTGCATATGGGTATTGTGGTGAAGCCGTTGGAGCCCCAGGTCGCCTTCTCCTATTTCATACTCTCGTCAACAGTGCATGTGACCAGCACGTTGGCTCTTGAAATACACAGTATTCTGCGGCAAGAGCTGCAGCGACATAAATAGCCTTGCTTGGGCCCCGACACTGCGTTCGGTACGGCGTTCTTTGGAGATCCAGTTGCCCCAGGGCATTGGGATCACCGGCGCTGTCCCTCTATATATTCCCACATCCCGTCCATCAGCATCCGCACGGCATAGTCGGCAAAACTTCGCCGTACTATCATTTCCCAGCAATCGTCAGCCCCGCCACGCGTGCGGCGCAGCAGCACTGAGGTCTTGTAATAATGGCTTTGCGCACATTGTCCTGTGTCAAATACGCGAGGGTGCAGATCCAGCGGGCAGCCTTTGGCCAGAATGCAGAGGGCCTTCGGTCCACTCAGTTGCAATACGCTGTAGGCGCTGCTCTGATCTGTCACGGCGCAAAAAATACCCTGCAAAGCCAGGTTCAGTCGCGCTGGCAGATCGTCAGCTTGTGGCTCTTTTGCCCTGATTATCCATTCGTCAGGCGAGAGCCACATGACGCAATAGTGGTCACTTTCCGCGGTGGTATTGGGTTCGGTGGGCAAGATGATGCCGATTGTGTTCTGTATGGCGGCGGTAAAATCCGCATTCTCAGGGTTGCCACGCAGATTAACCAGTTCTACAAACGGCACTTCACGCAGGGTCACGCACTCGGGTGATCCGTGTTCAAATGCATCGGCGCCGCCGGTCAATCCTGCCAGTGGGGTTTGCTGTCTGGACTCATTCGACATGCTGGCGTGCTCCTTGGGCGTCATAGAAAACCGGGCTGCAGATCTGCGCCTGGGCAAATGTGCCGTCTGGCAACGCAACAGTGACTTTCTGCTGCATGCGTGACAGGCCGTTCCTTATCATGGCAAGTGCAATCGGCTGTTTCAGGGTAGGGCTCAGATAGCTTGATGTCACGTGCCCCTGTAACGATACTATTGCCGGCGCAGCAGGTTCATTAAGAATGGCCGCGCCCTCAGGCAACACGGTTTGCTTGTCTTGTGAGAGCAGACCGACAAACTGCTTGCGATTGGGGCCGGCTGTGTCGCTGCGCGACAGCGAGCGCTTGCCCAGAAAATCTTTGGACTGAGCCAGCATACCGCTCATTCCCATGTCAATCGGGGTGGCCGAGCCATCGGTATCCTGTCCGACAATAATGAAGCCCTTTTCCGCCCGCAGAACATGCATGGCCTCGGTGCCATATGGCGTAATGTCAAACGGTTCCCCGGCGCGCATCAGCATTTCCCATATATGGCGACCGTAATTGGCCGGCATATAGACTTCATAGGACAGCTCACCCGAGAAGCTGACGCGCAGAATACGCACCGTCACACCATCGATACTGCCGTGCCTGAAACTCATGAACGGGAAGGCCTGGTTGTCAAAGTCAATGTCATGACATACTTGCTGCAGAACCTTGCGGGCACAAGGTCCGGCAACCGTCGCCGTCGCATATTGGTCGGTCAGTGATGTCAGATAGACTTTCAGCTCAGGCCATTCGGTTTGTCGCCATCGCTCCATCCAGCTCATTACTTTGGCGGCGCCACTGGTGGTTGTTGAAATCAGGAAATGCTGATCCGATAGCCGCAGATTGACGCCATCGTCCAGGATCATGCCGTTTTCATCGAGCATCAGACCATAGCGGCAGCGCCCCGGCTCCAGTTTGGTCCAGGAATTGGTATAGATGCGATTCAAAAATGTCGCGGCATCGGGGCCACGCACATCGATTTTACCCAGTGTGCTGTAGTCGAGCAGCCCGACGCTGTTGCGCACGGCCAGGCATTCTCGTGCAACTGCCGCATCCATGGTTTCGTTGTTCCGGGGATAGTAACGCGCACGCTTCCAGTTTCCCACATCTTCAAAAACGGCGCCGTGCGCAACATGCCATTGGTGCAGGCAGCTTTTACGAATTGGATCGAAATACTCGCCCAGCTCTCGCCCGGCAATGGCGCCGAAGGTAACGGGAGTGTAGTTGGGACGGAACGTGGTCGTGCCTGTTTCCGGTATGGTCTGGCCCAGCGCTTCGGCCAGCACGGCCATGCCGTTAATGTTGCCCAGCTTGCCCTGGTCGGTGCCGAAACCCATGGCGGTATAACGCTTGACATGTTCGATGCTGCGATAGCCTTCGCGCACGGCAAGGTGGATGTCGGACACAGACACGTCATTTTGCAAATCAACAAATTGCTTGGGCCCGCGCGCTATATCCTGGCCCGTGGCCGTTGACCACAGCGGTTCAATGTGGCCCGGGTGCACCGGCTCGGTCTGCCACGAGATATCGTGATCAGACTGCCAACCCAGCGCGGCAGCGGCCTCGCGGCCGGCCTGTACGCCGCTGTCCAGGGCGCCGGCCAGATCAAATTGACCGTTGCAAGCGCCGATCGTTGTCTGCTTGGCCACCTGACCGTCCGGCACGAAGCAGGCGTCAAGTTCATGCCAGCGGGGCTTGCCGCCAGACTGGGCATACAGATGCACAACCGGGTTCCATCCACCGGATACCGCAAGCAGGTCGCAAGGCAGTGTGTGAGTTGATATATCGCTGCTCGCGGGATTGCCCAGCTTGCGCACGGCCACGCTGTCGATATGACGTTTGCCATTAGCATGGCTGATAACTGTCTGCCACAGGATCTGTATGCCTTTTTCTGCAAGCAATGGCGGCACGGTTACATCATCGGCTGCACGAGCATCGACCACAGTAACCTGCGCGCCACTGCGATGCAGGTCCAGCGCAGTCTGATAGGCGCTGTCATTATTGGTAAATACTACGGCGCGGCGGCCGGGCAGCACGCCAAAGCGGCAGATATAGGTGCTGATCGCCGAGGCCAGCAAAATGCCCGGCAGGTCATTGTTGCCGAACGCGATCGGGCGTTCATGGGCGCCGGTGGCTAGAATTACCTGCGCCGCTCGGATTTTCCACAGACGTTCGCGCACGCCCTTGCGCCGCTGCAGCGGCAGATGATCGGTCAGTCGCTCGCATACCGTGACCAGGTTGTGGTCCTGATAACCGAAGGCGGTCGCGCGCGACAACAGCCGGGCCTCGGGCATACCGGCCAGTTCTGCTGTGATCTGTGCGAGCCACTGACTGGCGGGTGCGCCGTTGACAGAGGCACACGCGTGCAACAGGCTGCCGCCCAGTTCAGATTGGTTATCAACCAGAATGACCCGGGCGCCCGTACTTGCGGCACTGTGCGCGGCAGCAAGCCCGGCGGGGCCCGCGCCGACGATCAGTACATCACAATGGGCATAGGTTTTCTCGTAGCGATCGGGATCGTGTTCTCTGGGAACGGTGCCCAGGCCAGCAGCATTGCGAATGTGTTCTTCATATTTTCCCCACCAGCGGCGTGGCCACATAAAGGTTTTATAGTAAAAACCTGCCGGGATAAAGCGCGACAGATATTGCATAAATGCAAACCGGTCATGTTCAATGTCGGGCCGGGCATTGACGCTGGCGGCAGTCAGTCCTTCGTACAGTTCGACTTCGGTAGCACGCGCATTGGGAACGGTATATGGGCCGCTCTCCAGCTGGACAATGGCATTGGGTTCCTCGACGCCGGCGGTCATGATCCCGCGGGGGCGGTGATACTTGAAACTGCGAGCGACAAAATGTATGCCATTTGCAAGCAGAGCAGAGGCCAGCGTGTCACCCTGGTAACCCAGATACCATTTGCCGTTAAATTGGAACCGCAGCGGTTTGTTTCTGTCAATGCGGGCGCCATCGGCCAGACGGTGGGACTGGGTCATGTCTGCTCCTTGCCCGGCGCGCCGATTTTTTCCACTGACTTGAATTGATAATTACGGGTGTCGCGTTCGGCAATAAACCAGCGTCGACATCCATGGGTATGCACCCATTGCTCGCGGTGGATACCCAAAGGATTCTTGCGCATGAACAAATAGTCGCCCCATTGTTCATCGGACAGGTGTTCAGGATTGGCGGGGCGTTCAATACCGGCCTGGCCGCCGAAATTGAACTCGCTTTCGGCGCGCTCACCGCACCACGGGCATCGTATGACAAGCATGATTGAGATCCTAGTGCGCAACGGCAGCGGCGCCGTGCTCGTCTATGAGATGACCGGTATAGAAACGGTCTATGGAGAACGGTGCGTTCAGTG
>JBOIGK010000774.1:0-2197 GCA_050742695.1 Advenella sp.
CCCTACTGCTTTGCCCACCAGCCCAACCTCGGCAAGCATGGCTCTGCCGCAACCATTCGGACAGCCCGTCACGCGCGTGACAATAAAGTCATCCTGCAAGCCATGACGAGCCATGATGGCATCCATCTTGTCAATAAAAGACGGCAGGAAGCGTTCCGCTTCAGCCATGGCCAGCGGACAGGTGGGCAAGGCCACACAAGCCATTGAATTTTCCCGCTGGGCAGTCACGCTGTCGTTGATCAAACCATGGTCACGCGCCAGTTTTTCTATTGCTTTCTTGTTTGCCGCACCCACGTTGGCCACGATCAGATTCTGGTTCGCCGTCAGACGAAAATCACCTTTGTGAATTCTTGCGATCTCACGCAAGCCGGTTTTCAGCAACCGGCCGGGATAGTCCAGCACGCGTCCGTTTTCAATGAACAGCGTCAGATGCCATTTTTTATCAATACCGTGAACCCAGCCGATCCGATCGCCCCTATCGGTAAATTCGTATGGGCGGATTGGCTCAAAGGCAAAGCCCATGCGTTGTTCCACTTCCGCCTTGAACGCCTCCAGGCCCACGCGTAAAATCGTGTAGCGGGTTTTGGCCGCTTTCCTGTCGCTGCGATTACCCAGATCACGTTGCGCCGTTACCACTGCTGCTGCGGTGTCCAGCGTTTTGTCCAGAGGAATGAAACCGAACTCATACGCCGTGGTGGGAAACGTCGCGGTATTGCCGTGCTCCATGGACAGACCACCACCAATCAGCACATTGAACCCAATCAGCTTGCCTGCCTGTTCTATAGCAACAAAATTCAGATCGTTGGCATGCAGATCCACATCGTTCTGCGGCGGTATGATGACGGTGGTTTTGAATTTGCGAGGCAGATAGCTTTTGCCCAGAATCGGCTCCAGTGTATCGGTATCGGTGCTTTGCACCTTTTCACCGTCCAGCCAGATTTCCGCGTAAGCCTGCGTCTTGGGCAGCAGATGCTCGGAAATTTTCTTGGCCCATTCCCAGGCTTGCACGTGCAGCTCGGACTCTACCGGATTGGACGTGCACAGCACATTGCGATTGACGTCGCCCGCCGTGGCGATCGAATCCAGACCCAACTGATGCAGCCATTGGTGTACCGAACGAATGTTCTGCTTTAACACGCCGTGATACTGAAAGGTCTGACGATTGGTAATGCGGATGCTGCCATACATAGTATGGCTGGCGGCAAACTCGTCAATTCCCAGCCACTGGGCTGGTGTAATGACACCGCCGGGCATCCGGCAGCGCAACATCACATTTTTCAATGGTTCCAGTTTCTGTTCTACGCGTTCGGCGCGAATATCACGATCGTCCTGCTCATACATACCGTGAAAACGGATCAGGTTGAAATTGTCACCACGAAAGCCACCGCTTAACGGATCCTGGAGATCCTCGACGATGGTGCCGCGCAGGTACTTGCTGTTGCTTTTCAGACGTTCGTTATCCGACAGCTTGCCTGCCGGTGCCTTGATGTCACTCATGATCATTCCTCAATATACGTCGCGCTGATAGCGGTGCGACTCGCGCAGCTCATCCAGATAGGCATCGGCATCATCAACACTGAGCCCGCCCTCGCTGGCGATCACCTCAAGCAAGGCCGCCTCAACGTCTTTGGCCATACGGCTGGCGTCACCGCACACATAAAGATGCGCGCCCTTCTGCAGCCACTGCCACAGCTGCGTGCCTTCCTGCAGCAACTTGTGCTGGACGTAAATTTTTTCCTGCTGATCCCGCGACCATGCAAAGCTGTAGCGTGACAAACGTTCCGACTTGGCCAACTGCTGCCATTCGAGCTGGTATAGAAAATCATCCTTGAAAGACTGGTTGCCAAATATGAGCCAGTTGGCCCCTTCCTGGTCTTCGGCATCGCGTTTCTGCATAAATGCGCGAAACGGTGCAATGCCGGTGCCAGCCCCGATCATGATAATGGGCGTTTGCGTATCCTGAGGCAGGCGAAAGTGCGCCGACGGTTCAATAAAAATATCCACTTCATCGCCCGCTTCCAGACGACGATTCAGGTAACCGGAAGCCCCGCCTTGATACTGTATTGTATCCTGTTCATACTCCACAAGGGCTACGGTAATGTGAACCTCATCACCCACCTCTTCCTGCGCCGAAGCGATGGAATACAGGCGTGGGGTAAGCGGGCGCAGCAAATCGCACAACTGCTGAGCTGTCAAC
>JBOIGK010000775.1:0-11003 GCA_050742695.1 Advenella sp.
GAGCGTAGCCCACCGCGAAGGATTCAGTATCGTACGCGAATATTGCGGTCACGGCATCGGACAGATTTACCACGATGATCCGCAAGTGTTGCACTATGGGCGGCCGGGTGAGGGACTCCGGCTGCAGGAAGGCATGATGTTTACCATTGAACCCATGATCAATGCTGGCAAACGCCACTCGCAGCAACTTGCCGATGGCTGGACAGTAGTTACCAAGGACCACTCACTGTCGGCTCAGTGGGAGCATATGGTCGTGGTCACGGCTGATGGGTTTGAAGTGCTTACCCCCTGGCCGGAAGATCAGGACGGTTACGAACCCATTCGCTGACTGTCGCAAGAGCGGTGAACCGGGCAAGACGCAGGCGATTAACAGCGTTGGTGCCCGCCAAATAATGTAGAGGCCGATTCTGCGGTACGATTACCGTGAGCGCGGCAAGCGCACAAGAGCGCTGATCTGTGGGCATCCGGCCGCACCAGGCACCCAGGATGACGCAGGCGCGATTTCCTTTCCTATTGTCCATTTTGTTCGGAATTATGCACCATGAGTTTTGATCCAGTTGACCACGATCTTGAACGAGGCCTGAATAACCGCCGTCGCGTCCTGGGTGATGCCTGGGTAGAGCGTTCGTTGACCGGTGCCAACGATTTCAACGCCGAGTTTCAACAGCTGATCTCCCGGTTTGCTTGGCACGAAATCTGGAGCCGACCCGGTCTGGATCACAAGACGCGCCGTATCATTGTTCTGTCTATTACGATTGCAATGGGGCGCTGGGAAGAATTTGACCTGCATGTGCGTGCGGCGCTCACGGGTGAGGCGTCGTCGCGCCTGACCCCGGACGAGATCAAGGAGGTACTGATGCAAGCGGCGATTTATGCCGGTGTTCCTGCTGCCAATACGGCTTTCAGTCATGCCATGGCTATCTTGCGGGAAGTCGGGCCGCAAATCGGCTATGAGCCGCAAGCCTTTTCTCCTTTGGACGTCTCTCATTCCGGAACCGGTCAGGAAGGTCGTACGGTCAGCAAGCCGGCGCTGCACTACACGATACGCAAGGCCCGCAATGGCAAGGCAAAAAATACAGTTGTGTTAAGCCATGCGCTGGGTTGCGATCTGACCATGTGGGACCGCCTGGCCAGTGAGCTGGCGGCCGATCATGATGTGATTGTCTACGATCATCGTGGCCATGGCAGTTCCGATGCGCCTGCGGGGCTGTATGGCATGGCTGAGCTGGCGGAGGACGCCGCACGATTGCTGCGCGAACTGGACTGCGGCCCCGTGGTGTGGATTGGCCTGTCGATGGGGGCAATGGTCGGGCAGGAACTGGCCCTGCGTCATCCCGATCTGCTGGTTTCACTTGTGATTGCCAATTCCACTTCAGGGTACCCGCAAGAGGCGCGGGATAACTGGCGCCAGCGTATTGCAACTGTGCAGCAGAAGGGTATTGAAGCCATTGCCGATGCCGTGATGCAGCGCTACTTTCACGAAACCTTTCGGCGCGAACACGCCGGTGAAGTGGCTGCTTACCGCCGTCGTCTGCTGACCACCGACACCGAAGGATATATTGGGTGCTGCAATGCCGTTGGTACGGTCGATACCACAGACCGGCTCAAAAACCTGTCGTTGCCGGTTCTGGTCATCGCCGGACGCCTGGACCAGGGTGCACCGCTGCCGATGTCGGAAATCATGAGCAGCCAGATTCCGGGCGCGCAATTGGTGGTGCTGGAGGACGCATCACACATTGCTGTTGTTGAACAGCCCGAGGCGTTTGCCCAAGCGGTACAGCAGTTCCTGAGTAACCAAGGCTGAGGTCGGCAGCAGGTCTTAAAGGTGCCTTCTGCGAACACTAAGGTAGGGCTCGATTGTGGGTTCTGCCTTTTTTTATTGAGAACGTTTTCGAGCCTAACGGCATAAACAGCGTAATAGTGCGAACGGTATATGCTTTGCAGGTATTGCTGATTGACCGCCTCTTTTATGAATGTTTGATTGCCGCAACGTTGTTCACGAGGTGATCAACAAAGAGCTTTGACGGTCGCGGCAACGCGGCGTAGCTGCGCAGATATATCTTGATTTCGCGTTGCGACCAACTGTCACTTAAGGGAATCGTCCTCAGTTCGAGCTGAGTTTTCAATGATTGCATGATGCCATTTGCCAGAATGGCGATGCCGATATTTTGCGCTACCAGATACAGGACAACATCAAGAGAATCAACATGAGCCCTGAAGTTTAGCGTTTTCCCGTATGTGCTAGCCTGATTTTTCAGAAATGAAGAAGTGCGAGACTGGGCTTGCAGGCTGATGAAATCGCACTCGAGAAGATCTGCAAAACTGATGGTTTTTAACGATGCAACAGGGTGGGAGTGATGAACGACAACAACCAGACTGTCGGTTGAATAGTGTCGCAACTGCAGCCCTTCGGCTTCGACATTACCAAGACATATACCAATGTCTACTTTTCCTTCAAGTACGGCTTCGGCCACTTCGCTACTGGTGCGCTCCTGTAGATCTATGGCGATGAGCGGATGTTGCCTGAGAAAGCTGCCGATGTCTCTAGCGAGAAACTGAATGATCGATGAGGCATTGGCGTATAACTGTACCTGCCCTTTTTCTCCCTTGCTGTAGTCGCTCATTTCATTTTGCAGCCTTTCTGTATGCAGCAAAATTTCTCTGGCGTGATTTAAAAATGAAAGTCCGGCGGATGTTGGACGTACGCCTCTGTTTCCCCGTACCAGTAACGGTACGCCAAGATTTTCCTCCAGTTCAGCGAGTCTTTTGCTGATCGCCGATGTTGCAATGGCTTCGCGTTCGGCCGCTTGCGAAATGCTGTTTTCTTCACAGGTTGCGACAAACAGCTTCAGTGTCAGAAAGTCCGGCCGCCAGTTCGGCATACCTACGTCTCCAGAAAAATTCTTAGTTAGTCATCGCCGTTGACGAAACCTGGGTTCGCCAAATACCGCGCCAGCGCACGCCAATGAAAGATAAGATTATTCTACAGAACACTCTATTTGTATAGAGACATCTACGGAGCCGTTGTGGTCCGCAGGATAATGAAGGAGCGTAAGCGAATGAATCAGGACAATCCCATAGACAAGGTCAAACCTCTTGCCGGCGTCAAGGTGCTCGATTTCGGCCATATGGTCATGGGCCCCTCCTGTGGATTGGTGTTGGCCGATCTTGGCGCGCACGTTATACGGATAGAGCCCCCGGGAGGAGATCCGACCCGAAAACTCAAAGGTTTTGGATTGGGATTTTTTACCTGCTTTAATCGGAATAAATCCAGTGCCATGTTTGATCTGAAACAGGGCGAACATGCACAAGAACTTATTGCCAGGGCCTTGCGCTGGGCTGATGTGGTGCTAGAAAATTTTGCACCGGGCGTCATGAAAAAGCTTGGTATGGATTATGACGTAGCCAGCACAATAAACCCGCGCTTGATCTATTGCTCACTAAAGGGGTTTTTGCCTGGTCCTTATGAAGAGCGCCTGGCGCTGGACGAAGTCGCGCAGATGATGGGGGGCATGGCTTATATGACGGGCCCGGCAGGAAGGCCAATGCGTGCGGGGGGCTCTATTATTGATATCACCGGTGGAATGTTCGGCGTTATTGGTATTCTGGCAGCCTTGCGTCAGCGCGAACAGACCGGCAATGGGCAACTGATACAAAGCGCGCTGTTTGAGACGGCGGCGTTCTACACGGGCCAACATATGGCCTATTCAGCTATGTCAGGTGAAATACCGAAGCCGATGCCGGAAAGGGAGCATGTTTTTACGGTTTATGACCTGTTCGATACGCAGGACGATAAGGTATTTGTAGCTGTGACCAGCGAGCAGCAGTGGCAGCGATTCTGTGATGAGTTCGAGTTGCCGCATTTGTATGCAAGGCTGGACTATGCAACCCAGTCTGATCGTTTGAAAGACAGGCGCAATTTGATAGATGCTGTCGCTGCCATGTTTATTTGTCTGAGCAGCGAGCAGATTGTTTTGAGATGCGCCAGGGCCAGATTGCCGGTGGCTAAGGTGAACAGACCCGATCAGCTAAAAAATGACGAACATCTGGTACAAAGCGGGCAGTTGCTGAATATATGCCTTCCCGACGGCCGAATGATGCCGATCCCGGCACTGCCTTTTCGAATGAGTGCACATCAATTTGAAGTGAATTTGCAGCCTCAGGTAGCTGGTAACCAGACTCGGGATTTTCTGACCGAACTGGGTTACAGCGATGCACAGATAACGGGAATGGCCGACACACAGTTTATTCCATCAACACAGGACAACGTATGAGCGATATACCAGATTTTGTACATATTCGGGAAGAAGGGCCTCGAGAGGGGTTTCAGATTGAACCTGGTCCGATAAGCACCGAAGATAAAATCCGGCTGATCGATGCCTTATCCATAACAGGGATTAATCATATTCAGGTTGCCTCATTTGTGAGTCCTCGAGCGGTGCCAGGCTGGCACGATGCAGAAGCCGTCATTGCCGGCATGAAAGCGTTGCCTGGCGTTGAATATACCGCGCTGTGGTTCAACGAGCAAGGTTTACAAAGAGCGCTTGCCTTTCGTGACAAATTGCATGTCAGCGGTTCGCTTATATTGTGCGCCTCAGACATTTTTTCCAAAAAAAACTTGAATCGTAGTTGTCAGGAGCATTTGGAGGTTCTTAGGCAGCAGGCACTTTCCCTGAACGCAGCAGGCGTACCGATCACCAGAGTCGGTGTCATGGCTGCCTTTGGTTGCAACTATTCGGGGGACGTAAGTGTTGAACAGGCGCTTGCATCGGCAAAGGCGGGTGTCGCATTGGCTCAGGAGGCGGGGCATGCTATCAGCCAAATTACGCTGGCCGATAGCATGGGATGGACAACGCCGGAACGTACCGAAAGATTGGTCGGTGCATTTCGGAACGCCTGGCCGGGTGTCACGTTGATTCTGCATTTGCATGACACGCGCGGCATGGGCGTAGCCAGCGCTCATGCCGCACTCAAAATGGGTGTGACTCATTTTGACAGTACGGTCGCTGGCCTGGGCGGATGTCCATTTGCCGGGAGACCCGGCGCAACCGGGAACATTGCAAGCGAAGAGCTTGTGCTGCTTTGTTCGGAAATGGGTATTGATACAGGGATTGACCTGGAGGCGTTGATCGAAGCTGGTCGCCTCGCTGAACATATTGTTGGTCATCCGTTACCCAGTACATTGCTTAGGGCCGGCTCGCTGAATACTTGCCGCGTATAAATAAAATCACGGTTGTGATCTAAATTAAGAAAACAAAGAAGGAGACAAGATGATTTCAAAATTTCGTTCCACTATTTTATCAGCCGTTTTTACCGGTTTGAGTATTGCGGTTATACCGGGGGCGTACGCCGCCGACGACTGGCCTCGCCATCCGATCTCATTGATTGTGCCGTATACCGCAGGCGGTCCGGTTGATACAATTGCGCGCATGCTTTCACCTGCATTGGAAAAACAACTGGGTCAGACTATCGTCGTGGAGAACAAGCCTGGAGCCTCGGGGCTGATTGGTATCAACTACACACTTAAGGCCAAGCCTGACGGGTACACATTTGGGTTCGGTGTCCTCGGTATTTTCGCCATCGCTCCGCATCTGAACAAATTACCGTTCAATCTTGACGAGATAGGTTACGTATCGTTGCTCTCGGTCAGCCCACATGTGCTTGCGGTAAACCCGGCAGCAGGTAACGGGTCGTTGACCGAGTTTGTCGAGAATGCAAAAAAGCACCCGGAGGCAATGAATTTTGGCTCTCCCGGGACCGGCTCCAGCACGCACCTTGATGGCATTCTGTTGAACAAGGCCGCTGGGATTAACCTGACTCACATTCCCTACAAGGGGGGCAATAATGTGTTGAATGCCTTGGCGTCAAATGAAATCCAGATGATGGCATCTGAAATATCGGCGGCGCTACCAATGAAAGACAAATTGAAAATCGTTGCCGTCATGGGCGACAGAAGATCGCCTGTGCTGCCTGACGTTCCGACAACCAAAGAACTTGGCTATCCCGACGTTACCGCCAGTTCTATTTACGGCATCATCGCGCCCAAAGCCACCCCAATTGCCATGATGGATCAGTTTCGCAGTGCACTGGGCAATGCATTGAAGGATCAGAATGTCAGCAACTATTTTGCGCGTCAAGGACCGTTGGCTGCAACCTCTTCCGCGCAAGCATATAAAACAATGATGGACACCGAAAGGGCCAAGTGGAAGAAAATCATTGAAGAAAATCATATCGTGGTTAAATAAATTGCATCCGACATGATACGACTGAGATTGTATGTTAATGTCAATAGGTCAATAAGATAACCTATTGACATTAACGAATGCATGCTCTAGTATAATTTCGCTGGGGCGCGTACCGACCCGTGACTGTTGCCGTGACGATTGCCATGTAGGCTATTACCCCCGAAAGGAACATATGAGTACACAGGATAAAACCAAAGTATGCGTCATTGGCGCCGGCGCTATCGGCGGCTATCTGGGCGTGCGCCTGGCCAATAGCGGCGCTCAGGTGAGCGTACTGGCTCGCGGCCAGACCCTGCAAGCCATACAGGCGCGTGGCTGGATACTGGAAGAAGGTCAGGAGCGGCTGGTTGCGCAAGTGCGCGCGTCATCCGATGCCGCAGCGCTCGGTCCGCAAGATATCATCATTCTGACCGTCAAGACCCATGCGCTGCAGGATATTGCCGCCATGGTACCCGCACTGTGCCACGCGGACACGATTGTCATTCCCGCCATCAACGGTATCCCCTGGTGGTTTACCCAAGGGTTGGATAACAGCGAGGCGCCCGCTCAACAACTGCCCACTCAACTTAAGGCCCTGGATCCCAGCGGCGTTATTGCAGACGCCATTGACGCCCGCCGCATTGTCGGTTGCGTTGTCTATCCATCGTGCTATAGCCCGGAGCCAGGCGTTTCTCATCACAGCTCGGGCAATCGGCTGGTGCTTGGCGAAATAAGCCGCCATGCGGATCAAGCAAACCAGGACCGGCTCGATCGGGTGATCGCGCTGTTCAATACGGCCGGCCTGGCTGCGGAAAAAACTTCTGCCATCCGTTCTGCGGTCTGGGAAAAGCTATTGGGCAATGCCTGCTTCAATCCGGTCAGCATGCTCACGGGGTCACAGACCGATCTGATGATTGACGACCCTGCAATTTACCGTTTGTTCGTCGCGCTCATGGAAGAAGTTGTTGCGGTAGGCGTAGCGCTGGGCATTACAGTAAGCGTGACGCCACAGCAACGTCTTGCCGTCACGCGCAAGCTTGGTGCCGTTAAGACCTCAATGCTGCAGGATACAGAAGCAGGACGCCCGGTCGAAATCGAGGCCATTCTTGGCGCGTTTGTGGAACTGGCGACAAGCCTGCAGACGGCCACGCCGATCGCGACAACTGTCTATGCACTGGCTCGTATGCGAGCACAGACCTTCGGACTACTTAAGCAATAAGAGAACCAATGGCCATTACATTTGAAATGATCAAACAGGTGACCGCCCAGCTTTACGAGCGGTCACTCAAGCAAATCCCGGACGATACTCGCCAGGCCCTGGTGCAGGCCAGTTCCCGCGAGACCAATGAGACCGGTCGTCGCACCTTGCAAATCATGATCGAGAGCGCCGATGCAGCGCGCAGCCAGCAGTCGCTAGTCTGTTCCGACTCTGGCGTGCCGGTTTATTTCATGCAGATTGGTACGCAAGCGCAGTTTGATGGCAATGTGAAACAGGCCATTGAAGAAGGGTTCGCTGAACTGGTTGCCACGATCAACCCGCCGCTGTTGCCGCATGTGACCAATCCGCTCACGCTTGAGCGTGGTTACCAGGGCAAGGGCATGCCAATTACCACGTTCGATCTGGTGGATGGCGTGGACTATATCGACATAACCTGTTCGCCCAAGGCGCTGGGTTCGGGACGCTGGGCAGCGCTGGAAATATTCAGTTTTCCCGATTTGCCGACTATAGAGAATTTTGTGATGGAGACGGTCGTCAAGGCAGGATCTCAACCCTGTCCGCCAGTGGTGATTGGCGTGGGCATTGGCGGCTCGTTTGACTATGCGGCGAAAATGGCCAAGGAGGCCACGCTGCGGCAAATCGGTACGGTCAATCCCGAACCCATTCTGGTGGATATGGAGGCCCGGTTACTGGAGCGAATCAATAAAACCGGTTTTGGCCCCATGGGTACGGGGGGCGACAGTACGTCCATGGCGGTGCATATCAATTACTGCGCCGGTCATGGTTTCACGCCGGTCGCGGTCTGTTTCAACTGCTGGATCAACCGGCGTACGCGGGCGCGTTGTTATAACGACGGTCGCATTCAAATGCTGGAGTAAACGGCTATGTCCATTACCACCCACCGCATGACTTTTCCGCTGTCGGCCGGTGATGCTCGCACGTTGCGAGCTGGCGATCAGGTCATTATTGATGGTGAAATTATTATTACCGCCGGGCTGCCCACCCATGCCCGTTTTCTGGATTGTCTGGATGGCAAAGAGCCGTTTCCCATGGACCTGCACGGAGCCTCGTTGTTCCATCTGGGCAGCTATAGTCGGGAAACTGCCGGGCAGTTTGAGATTTTGTATATCAATCCAACGACAAGCACCCGTTTCAATCCGCATATGCCCCGCCTGATCCGCGAACTGCAGCTGCACGCGACTGGCGGCAAAGGGGGGCTGGATGAAGCCAGCGCCAAAGCCATGCAAGAGGCCGGCTGTGTCTATCTGTCTTTTCTGGGAGGCGGTTGTACGCTATTGAGCCAGGCCATTGAAGAGGTGCTGGAAGTGGGGTGGACCGATATGCTGACTCACTATCGCGTGGTGCGCCTGCGCGTGAAGGGACTGGGGCCGGTGACGGTAGGGATCGACGCGCATGGCAACAACCTGTATACCCGGATTCATGAGGCCGCGCAGAAACAGCTGATGAGCGGGGGATAGGGCGAACTGCCATGGAGAGCGGTTTTACGCAGGCCGGTGATAATAATGGACAGGCCAGCGACAATGGGCGGCATCTGCTCACGTCACTATCCTAGTGCCAAGACCACCTATGTCCGCATTCGCAGTACCATACATAGGCAAGAGGTATTGGGGCAGGCATTGCGGGCTTGGTCTATCGATAGCGGCCGGCAAGTATGGTGTGACAGGAGATTGATGATGAAAAAAGATCAGATCCAGACTAAGCGTGTATACGATGAGCCGGACGATAACGACGGTTATCGGGTACTGGTAGATCGATTATGGCCGCGCGGGATAAGAAAAGAAGATCTGAAGCATGATCTTTGGCCCAAGGAAGTAACCCCCAGCAGCCCGTTGCGCAAATGGTTCCATGAGAACACGGATCAATGGGCCGAATTTACGAAACGCTATTGCGCCGAACTGGATGAAACGCCGGAAGCGGTGCAGCAGCTGTTAGATAGGGCGCGGCAGCAGCGCGTGACTCTGCTGTATGCGGCAAAAGACGAGCAGCATAATAACGCAAATGTATTGCGGGACTACCTGCTTGCTCATGCGAAATAAGCGCAGGATACAGGGCACTATTATTTTTTGAATACGCCCTGCTGCACGTGAAGGTACTTAGCGTCTTGATCGATAGCCAAGCAAAGAGGAAATTTTATCGCAGGCGGTCACAATGGTAGGTGCAAGATTATGCATCATCCGAGGTTTAAGCCGATCTGCTGGTCCTGAGACCCCCAGTGCTGCAATAATTTTTCCCGAGCCATCACGAATGGGCGCTGCCACTCCGCACACTTGCTCACGCCATTCGCCGATGTTGATGGCAAAGCCTTGAAGTCGTACACGTTCCAACTCGCTGTCCAGTTGCTCGGGCTGCGTAATACTTTTGGAGGTATATGCAGACATCGCGCTTCTGGTCAATTCTATTGTCTCGGGATCGGACCACGCCAGCTGAGCTTTGCCTGTTGCGACACATTGCGCCGGTGCTCGTCCCCCCACGACGGTGTATGCACGAACCGGCTGAGGACTGTCAATTTTGGCCAGATATAATACCTCGATCCCCTCCAGCGTAGACAGATGAACGGTTTCGGAGGTTTCTGCAGCAAGCGCCTTCATGAATGGGTCGGCGACATGGCGCACATCAAGACGGCCAAAAACGTGTGACCCTAATTCCCACAGTTTCATTGTCAGCTCATAACGCCCCGAGTCCGCAACGTTCCGTGCAAATCCTTGATGCACCAAACCTTGCAGCAGTCTGTGTACGTTGCTCTTGGTAAGCTGCAGTTCCCGTGCCAGTTCGGTCACGCCACAAGCCTGTTCGCTACGGGCTAGTGTTTCGAGCAGAACCAGCCCTTTTAGAAATGTTTTATCCATATGTTATACCGATATATTCGGGTAATTTTTATATAGTGTAATAGTATATCAAATAGTAGAACAATAATAATATACTTGTTCGAGTTGTTTCAGCACAACTTATTGCGAAGCCAGGCCCCACAAAATTCGGCCTGTCTTTCTCTTCATCCAATACGTGCACCCTAGATGGGAAAACCCCTAGTTACCATTTATTGACATGATCAGCTTGTCATGTTTACATTTGTTTCGATGTAAATAAGAACAGCGTTCCAAATATTAAAACAGGAGGATTTGATGGGTTTATACAAAATATTCAAGTCTGGGCCAGGGCTTGCAATCGCGGTCGGCCTGGTCGCAGCTGTCACCGCTTCCGGCGCCCGGGCGGCCGGAGACGATTTTCCGAATAAGCCGATAACCATCGTAGTTCACACAGGAGCAGGTTCGTCCACAGACATTTTTGCGAGAGAACTGGCGCAGGGAGCAGGAAAAATATTTGGAAAGCCGGTAGTCGTTGTCAACAGACCCGGTGGCAGTGGTGCCACCCAGATGGCTTTTATTAAATCAGCTGAGCCGGATGGCTATACCGTCGGTGTGAACACCGCCTCGCACCTGACTGCGATGCAGACCAATCTCAAAGGCATATACAAGTGGCAGGATTTTTCCTGGATAACATTGAACCAGCTGGACCCGTATATTACGGTGGTGGCCGCTGAT
>JBOIGK010000776.1:0-3807 GCA_050742695.1 Advenella sp.
TTTTCGCCAGTCATTTATGATTGGGTTCCTGACAAATGCCACAAATCCTAAAGCGACCCTTTTCTTTCTGGCTGTGTTCACCACAGTTGTAAGCACTACTACTGCACTTCACGTACAGGTTCTTTACGGAATTTGGATGTGTATCGTCAACGCATTGTGGTTCGTTTTAGTCAGTGTGATCTTCGCCAGCCCGGCTATTCGCCAGCGTTTCCTAACAATCGGCCCGTGGTTTGAAAGGCTGATGGGCGTCTTGCTGATCGCGTTTTCGATACGGCTGATCTGGCATATCATTAAAGAGCTGCCGTAGCGCATTGGGGCAGCACTGTCGACATGAGCTGCCCACACAGACGTGCTAATTGCTCTACGCCAGCACGGTACTATCCTGCAGTTCATGCGCAAAGCGAACAACCGTCACCCCCACCTTCAACTGACGCAGGGATGGCATGACTAGAACACAATTGTCATAAGGCGTGACAATAGGCTTGTCGTTATCCTTGCCGATCTGCGTGCCTGCATGCGCGATACACTCCATTCCCTGATAGGGCTCGGAAAACGACAATGACTCGGACCTCGCCACGACCGGCGCAGTTACCTGCAACACCGTCTGCGGCCCTTTTTGCGCGAGCGTCCAATGCCCTGGCAGGTCGGCGCCCTCCACGATACCCGACTCAAGCAGAAAATACGCCACCACGTTTCGCGCCGTGGCGACAGACGACGGATCGCCGTGATATCCGCATTCGATCAGCAACGCCTGCGCCTGCGATTGCGGATCGCCAAATTGGGCGAAGTCGCGCATACGCGTGCCGTCCTTGTGCCCCACATCCATGATCACGTGTTGGGGCACACCCAGCCGTTTTGCCAGATCCACATTGCGTTTCAACATCCCGGTCATCATCAGCGGCGGGCTGGGTTCATGCATAGAGTGGATATCAAGCAACCAGTCTGCCGCAGCAACCCATTTTCTAAGCTCGAGCGCTCGCCGACGCTCCTGCGTGACCGGCTGATCCAGTTTGTCGCTGCTCCAGACACGGTTCATGTCTTCGTCAACAAAACGGGCCGCATCGTGCGCGGCCACATCCAGCGTATCGAATGCAGCCAGATTACAAAACGCAAGCACCAGCCGGCCTTTTTTTGGCCGCAAGCCCGCAGCCAGCAGTTCCTTCAACGCCCAGGCGCCGCAAATTTCATTGCCATGGATCAATGCCGTGATCAATAGCGTGGGGCCGGCATTGCCCGAATCAAACGCCCATACGCCTGGTGTATCGGTGTTGCCCAGGCGCTCTGCAGACAGATCCGGTACCGCGATATCAAACCCTGTAGTCATGGCCGCCCCGTTGCAATATGGGCCGTTTCGGCAAGTTTCTTGAATTTATTGTGCTCTGCCTGAAAGAATGAGGCCAGATCGGGCTGTGTGCGCATGACGTTGCTGCCGGTTGTTCGGTATTTTTCTTGGAATGCCGGGTCCGCCAGTACTTGCTGCAGGCTGGCCTGCAACTTTTTGACCACCGCTTCGGGCATACCCTTGGGGCCGAACAAGCCAAACCAGACGCTGATATCCATGGCTTTGAGGGCGGGATTTTCCGCCAAGGCTGGAATATCGGAGGCAAAAGAGGACCGTTTTGCACTGGTTACACCGATAGCCGTTATCTGGCCTGATTGTATTTGCGGCAGCGCCGAAGATAAGGCAAACACGCCCAAAGGAAGACGCCCGCTGGTCAGATCTGTTACCAGGGGGGCAACGCCACGATAGGGCACATGCAGAAACTTGGCCCCGGTTTCGGCGTTGACCATTTCACCTGCCATATGCAACGAAGTGCCAACCCCGGACGAGCCAAAGCTGTAGCTGTCCGATTTTCCCGATGTGGCCACTCTTACCAGATCAGCGGTGTTCTTTATATCCGTCTTTTTTGAGGCAGCCAGCACCAGGGGCTGATCGCCGATCAGGCCAATGGCCTGCAAATCGGTAATACCGCTATATTTAACCGCCGGATTCACCAGGCTGGCGATCACGATTTCATTGAGCGAGCCCACCAGCAGCGTATAGCCATCCGGTTTGGCGCGAATCACTTTTTGAGCGCCGATTGTGCCGCCCGCGCCCCCCAGGTTTTCCACCACCACATTGGTGCCTATTTTTTTGGCCAGCGTTTCGGCCACCACCCTGCCATTAAGATCAACGCTGCCGCCGGCCGGATATCCCACCACAATCGTGATGGGGCGATCCGGGTAGGCCGAGGCTGCAAGTGCCGCCTGGCCGCTTACCGCCAGCAAGGCAAACGCGCACAGGGCACTGGATGCGGTTCGCTTGGCGTTATTGCTTAACTTTTTCATGACAATGTCTCCGTGGAAATTCTTATTGCCTCTATACTAAATGCTGAAAAACACCATCATTGTGCTTTTATTGCACAATGACGTGCAAAATAAAACCGCAAGGGCCTGTTGGGCAACCATGCTATTTCGGTCAGCCAGGCACGCTTGGCCCCCCTATTGATACGGTGACTATCCCATGGCAGAAACCAAACTTCTGAAAGACCTGATCGCCTTATCCAAAACATGCAGTTTTACCAAGGCGGCAGAGCTGCGCAACGTGACTCACCCGGCTTTCAGCCGGCGCATCAGGGAGCTGGAACACTGGGCCGGAGCAACGCTGGTTGATCGCAGCAAAATTCCCGTCAGACTCACGCAAGAGGGACGCGAACTGCTGGTGACGGCCGAATACATCGTTGCCAGACTCAACACGGTCAGCAAGAAAATAAAATCGCCCGGGCAGGATGCGAGCCATGCTTTGCGCATTGCGACCGGGCGCTATCTGGCCAGCACGCTGGTGGCGGACTGGGCCTGTGAAATGTCAGATGCCATTGGCAGGGAACTGTCTGTTGCCGTGTCTGTCCAGATCAGAACCGGCTCAACGCCGGATATGGTCGCCCTGCTGCAACGAAAGGAAGTGGATTTTCTGTGCTGCTACGAGCATCCCAATTTATCTGTCCCGGTCGCGACCGCGAGCTTTCAGTACCTGCAATTGGGTGCAGACCGATTTGTGCCCGTATGCAGCGCCGACAAATACAGCGAAGCGGCCTATGACCTGCTTGATGAATTCACGCCCATTCCTCACGTAACCTATCTCAATACACTGTCACTCCACCATATCCTGAGCGACCATCTGCGTGCGAGCAGTTATGCGCTGGCGCCAGTGGCCTATTGCGACTCAGTGGAAGTGGCCTGGGCACTGATCAAGAAAGGGCGTGGTATCGGCTGGCTGCCCTGGTCCGTGGTTGCGCAGGATTGCAAATCAGGCAAGCTGCATGTATTGGGCGGCAGGCAAAACGAAGTGCCTTTCGAAGTACGGCTATATCGCCCCAAGGAGCCCCTGTCTGTCGCAGCAGAGATGATCTGGGAAAGAACCACGCGCTAACGCGGTTACGCCCGACTGGCGGCAAGGGCGCAATACGCTGTAACCTCGGGCATCTGCCTGACTTTGGATTTGAGCATTTTTCCTGTGGCGCCCAAAGGGATAACCTCCACGAATATAACGTCATCAGGTATCTGCCATTTGGCCACCTTGCCTTCATAAAACTGCAGTAGTTCATCTCTATCGAGCGCCATTTGCTCGCGCTTGACCACCACCACAACCGGACGCTCGTCCCATTTTTGATGACTGACACCGATGCAGGCAGCCAGTTGCACGGCCGGATGCGCCATGGCGATGTTTTCGATATCAATCGAGCTGATCCATTCGCCACCGGATTTGATCACATCCTTGCTGCGGTCTGTGATCTGCAGGTAGCCATCGGCGTCGATGGTCGCCACATC
>JBOIGK010000777.1:0-11455 GCA_050742695.1 Advenella sp.
GAAATGCGCCTGGGTAGCGAGCACCATCAGACGCTCATTCGGCCAACATTGGGCCATCATCATGGCTCGGATTTATCGTATTCCTCGTATCCCTCGAATTTCTCGAATTTCTCGCATATGACACCCGAGTGCTGATCGCCACGGGAGCCGTGCTGCAGCGATTGCGCTCACTAACAAACCGAACGGTTGCCGGATACTTGACCCGCCCAGATGATTATTGCTTTTGTCATGATTGGAGTTGGCATCCTGGTTATTTTAATGACTTGGCAATACCCTTGATCAACGTTACCATGACTTCAGATCTGAGGTGTTCTCAAGGAGCTTGTTCAATGCGATCGTTGTTTCGTTATGTAGTACTTGCGGTTTTACTTGCGAGCGGACAATCTGCCATTGGCGCTGGCCTGCAGGTTACACCCATTGTCCTGGATATCAAGCAGACACAAAAATCCGATGGCTTGTGGCTGACCAATACATCAAATGCGGCAATGGACGTGCAGGTTCGGGTGTTTGAGTGGGTGCAAAATAATAAAACGGATGTACTTGCGCCAACGACAGACTTCGTGGCCAGCCCTCCCATGGCAAAAATTGCAGGCGGTGGCAAACAATTTGTCCGTTTGGTCAAAGTGGGGCAGCCTGCCGTTCCGATAGAGCGCTCATACCGTATTGTCGTGGATGAATTGCCATTGGAGAGCGCCGCGAGCAAAGGCCTGACATTCGCCCTGAGATATTCCATCCCGGTGTTTATTCAGGGAGCCAATGCACCCACGCCGCCCGAGCTGAGCTGGCATCTGGCAGCGGATCCCAAAGGCGGTGTACTGTTAACGGTAAACAATTCAGGAACAACCCGGGCAAAATTGAGTGATTTGACGTTCACCAGCAAAAGCGGGCAGACCCTCGCGATCAACAAAGGATTGTTTGGTTACGCACTGGCCAATAGCGGCAGACAGTGGTCTATTTCTACAAATACCCGTTTGTTTTCGAGAGGGGGAACCTTTCATGCAGTCATGAACGGCAAGGCAATAGAGATCTCTGTTCCTGGCATCAGGTAAATACTGCAAAACCGTGGGCGATTGAGCGAGTGCTCTGGTTATTGATTGAAAGGTAACTTTATTGTAACAGTATTGTTTAAATGCAACAGTGCGCCACTTTGGTGCTTGAATCAAATTATCACATGTGCTATCGTGACTCAATAGGTAAGGCAACGGGCTTTATCATAATTGAAGCACCAACCAGTAATAGGAATAATAATGAAAACCAAGATAATGGTCATGTGTGTGGGAATGGCAGTCACGGTGGTTTCCATGAGTGCCCGAGCAGCATCGGAGGCGACTACGTTTGATGTCACCATTTCCATTACACCTTCATGCAATATCAGCACATTGGGAAATGGCGCATCAACATTGGCCTTTGGCTCGCATGACTCTTTCCAGACGCAGGTTGCGGGTTCGACTGATTTGGTTGTTACTTGTACCAATGGCGCCGCCTATCAATTGGGTTTGAACGAAGGGCTGCATGCCAGTACGGCAGCGGATGTCAACACCCGGCGGATGATCGGTGTCAGCACTGCACCAGACAATACGGCGGATTTTGTGCCTTATCAGCTTTATCAGGATGCGAGCTATGCGACTGTCTGGGGCAATACGCTTGATACCAACACCAAAGCGGCGACAGGAACCGGCACGCAGGATACTCACACCGTATATGGCCGGGTTCCAAGCACCAACTACACGGTCGGAAATTATCAAGACACCATTACGGCTACAGTGACATTTTGATCGCCTGTTGAACCAATAGGTTTTTGGAATATGGCTATGGCTGCGAATGGCTGAATGGGCAAGACAGGGAAAGATTGCTGCTCTGCTAACGATATGTTGCGCGCTTGCTGAATCGGCCAGCGCACAACATATTCCGCCTCCGGTCCGGCAGAACGATGCCAACGCACAGGCTCAGGCGGGATTCAATACTGTTTATCTTGAGACCTCGCTGAACGGCAACCCGATCGGCAATCTGACTCCCTTCATAGAGAAAAACGGCAAATTGTCTGCCAGTCCCAAGGTGTTGCGAGACATGGGTTTTCGCGTGCCTGAAGATTCCTCGTCACCCATTGCGCTGGATGATATCGATCGGCTCAATTACCGTTACAGCCAGGACGTACAGCGAATCTCCATGACAGCGCCACTGGATGAACTGGATCTGGAGGCGACCGAACTGACAAATGAGATTTCTCCTGATATTGAAGTTTCTTCCGGTACCGGGCTGTTGCTCAATTATGACATTTACGCATGGTATTCAACGAAACGATATAAATCGGTCAGCGCTTTTTCCGAGTTAAGGTTTTTCAGTCCGTTGGGGGTATTGAGCAGTACTGCGCTGTTCAAGAAAGAAACCGGCGCTCAGCAGGTTACAGGGCAGAATGATTCAGTCCGCCTGGACACACAGTGGGAAACCTCCTGGCCAGGCAGTGCCGTGAGCCTGCGGCTGGGCGATACACATACCGCGGCGGTACCATGGTCGCGGGCCACCCGGATTGGTGGCATTCAGCTCAGTCGCAATTTTGCCCTGAAGCCATATTTTTCTACCGCGCCATTGCCTTCGTTTCTGGGTTCAGCGGATATTCCATCGAATGCCGAACTTTATGTCAATGGAATTAAACAATTTGACCAGGAGGTACCGGCAGGCCCCTTCAATATTCAGACCATGCCTTATATTAGTGGGGCTGGAAACGCGACATTGGTGTTGACAGACGCAATGGGCAAGCAACGTGCAGTGGAACTGCCTTTTTACAATAGCACTACCTTATTGAAAAAGGGACTGGCAGACTGGTCCATTGAGGCCGGCTACGTCCGCAAATCTTACGGAATCAAATCATTTGATTACGGCCATGATCCGATGTATTCAGGTTCAATTCGCTACGGTGTTACCAATGCCATCACTGCTGAAGGCCATGCTGAAAGCACAAAGAAACTGGTGAACTACGGCGCCGGCGTTAACGCGCGCCTGGGCCAGTTCGGCGTGGTAACTGGGTCGTATGCAAGCAGCAGGCATAATAATGTCAAGGGCAACCTGTACAGTTGGGGATATCAGTGGCAGGGTAGTCGCTTTCATGTGAGTGCTGATCTGAAAAAAGCGCAGAAAACCTATCGTGATGTTGCGTCGCTGTATGGTTCAGAAGTACCTGAAACCTACCAGATTTTGTCGGGTGGTGTCAATCTGGATAAATGGGGCCAGCTTGGCGTAAGCTACATTAACCTTAAATATTTCGGGCAACCGGCAGATCGCTACCTGAATGTCTACTGGAATAAACAGATCAATGATACAGTGAATGTGGCATTGAACTACAACAAGGATTTGAACAAATCCGGGCGCCAGACGCTGTTTCTGGGCGTCTCCTTCAATTTTGATCAACGCTATTCGGCCTATGTGTCGGCCACCGCGCTCAATGACACTAACCGCTACACAGCCAGCGTGTTCCGGCGATCTGAAGACGATGAAGGATTATCCTGGATGGTTCAGTCGCAATACGAACGACAGTCTGCAGGCTTGTATGCAAGCGCCAATTATCGTGGGCGTTACGGCGAGTATTCAGCCGGTGTCCAGAGCGACAAGGGCAACAGTGCTGCATACGCGAATACGACGGGTTCGCTGGTGCTAATGTCTGGTGGCGTATTTGCCAGTCGGCAGATTACGGATGGGTTTGCGGTGGTCTCGACCAATGGTGTCAAGGATGTACCGGTTCAGCTGGAAAACCGCAACTATGGCACAACCAATAATAGCGGTTTGCTGATCGTGACACCTTTGAATGCCTATCAAAAAAACCAGATTGCGATTGACCCGTCGGCACTACCGGCGAACATGATGATCGATAAAGTGAATACGACCGTTGCGCCGGAAAGAGGATCGGGTACGCGGGTCCTCTTTAAGGTTGCGCCAGCCCGCGCCGCAACGGTGATACTGCATGATCGCACCGGCCAGCCGTTGCCTTTGGGAACGCGGGTCGTGCTCAATGCCGGCTCGGAAACCATTGTGGGCTATGATGGCATTGCGTATCTGGAACAATTGCAGTCGCACAATCAGGTCAGCGCAGCGCTGAAGTCTGGTACCTGCCAAGTTCAGTTCGATTACACTAATACCGAAGACACAATACCGCGCCTCGGGCCATTGGTATGCAAGGAATAACACATCATGCGCATGCTTAAATTGCTTAGCCTGTCATTTGTTTTCGTGTTGGTTTCGCTGTTTGCGACCGGGAAGGCGCAGGCCAGTTGTACTGCGACAGTAACCGCGCTCAATTTTGGGGCGATCAACCCAGTGTCCTCAGGCTCTGTCGATGTAAACGCAACGGTCAACTATACCTGCAGCTCGCTGATTTCCTTACTGAGCTATATAAAGGTGTGTATCGAGATCGGGCCGGGTCCGCAAGACGCCGATGTAACCAACCGCGTATTGACCCATACTGCCATCTCGTCAGAACAACTGACATATAACGTCTATTCGAATCCAGCAAGAACGACCGTGTTTGGCAATGTTTACGGATCGGGTAGCCCGCCTGTAACGATTCTGCATGGCCCGTACACCCTTGGATTGCTTGCGACCGCCAGTGGTTCGCAAACTGTTTATGGCCGGTTGGCAGCGGCCAATCCGTTTATCCAACGCAGCATTGGACAGTACAATTCGACGCTGCCCGTCACAGTGCGGATGGCGCTTGTGTCGGTGGCAGGACAAAGCCCTTGCCTGGATTTATCACCTGCGAACATTCCGTTGTCAATTACGGCAACATTGATCAGCGCCTGCAAGATCAGTGCTCAGCCTTTGAGTTTCGGTATTCATCCAAGTAATTTTTCCGCAAACGTTACGTCAACCAGCACAATCGCTTCATCGTGCACCAAAGGCACGCCTTATCAAATCGGCTTGAACAATGGCTTGTATGCGGTGGGTAATCAACGGCGCATGAAAGCGGGAGATGGTCAGTTCATCAATTATGAGTTGTACAAAGACGCGACCCGTGCGCAGCGCTGGGGGGCCGCGCTCAATTCGGCCGAGACGCTTGCCGGCGTGGCAACAGGATTAACGCAAAATGCGACGGTATATGGCAGCGTCCCGCCGCAAGCCGGGTTAAGGGCAGCCGATTACAAAGATACCGTCACGGTAACCATCACGTATTAATGTGTGAAGGGGTGTTAGCTTGTAAGCTTTAACGGGTCGGGCTCCCGTCTCTTTCCTGAAACACGCGCAGGCATTCAACAGGATCGGATGTTTCGCTCTTGCAGCGTTATTGATAAGTACGAATGAAAATGCAACCCGCTATGCGGATGGCTTTGGGAGCGATCAGACAACGTGAAACGCCAACGACTTGCCAAATGTCTTAAATGCCTGATCAATCGTATCAACTTTTGTTGTCTGTCATAGATTTACCATACGGTTCACTTGCGTAGGCGACACTTTCGTCAGGCGTGCCAGATCGGCCTGTTTTACGTGCTGTCGTACCATTTCAGTCAATAATTCAACCTTGATTGCCACACTGGCCGGAAGATCGACGATGTGCTGTCCGGCTTTTGTAGCTGATGGTGTAGGTACATGGCGCATATCATCAAAGTAAAAAATCAAGGGCGGTAATCAGGCAGTCATAAGCTAAAAATCAATGGCCTGCGTTTTGGTTTCTCCGTAGCTGATGGCTTGCAGAATACCCGGAAAGGTCACCATAAATCCCGGGCCACCGGGTGTCAGCATAAATAGATATTTCATATTGCTTTCCTTTCTGTTAATTCCCCATATCTGGCCAGCGCAATTCTGCGTGCAGCGTTGTGATCCACAATGGGGCGTGGATACGTTCTATCCAGCTCAATCTGTGCGGCCTCCAGGATACGATCACCTGCTGTCCATGGAGCATGGATGTGCTTGCCGGGCAAGGACGCCAGTTCGGGCACATAACGGCGTATGAATTTTCCATCCGGATCGAATTTCTGTGATTGGGTGATTGGGTTGAATATACGGAAATAGGGCTGCGCATCACAGCCGGTTGAGGCGGCCCATTGCCAGCCGCCGTTGTTTGCCGCCAGGTCAAAATCATTCAACTTCAACGCGAAGTAGCGTTCACCCCGTTTCCAGTCAATGCCCAGGTCCTTGGTCAGAAAGCTGGCAACAATCATACGCAGCCGGTTATGCATATAGCCCGTTTGATTCAGTTGGCGCATGCCAGCATCGACGATCGGATAGCCTGTATTTCCGTGGCACCACGCCAGGAAGTGGCGCTCGGCTTGCTGTCCGCTTTCCCATTCAATCGCCTCGTATTTGGTGTTGAAAGCGTGTTCGACCACCTGCGGATAATGATGCAGGATCATGAAATAGAAATCTCGCCAGATCAGCTCACTCAGCCAGGTAGCGGCGCCCTGGTTGCCCGAGGGCATTGCAGAAATAGCGGCCTTGACCAATGTGCGGATGGAAAGGGTGCCGAACCGCAAATGCACAGATAAATAGCTTGGACCTCGCAGTGCCGGATAATCACGTTTGGCATCATAGGCATTCATGCGAGGCAGAAAATCCTGAAGTACATCGTGGGCGCCGCTGCTGCCGGCCGCCATCGGCACCGGCTGCGCTGGAGGCACGAAGCCGATATCCTTCAGGCACGGGCGCTGCGCTAACGTTTGCGGGACAGGCGCCAATGCGCTTGCCAGTGATTCGACCGGCGCAGCGCTATAGTGTTCATTGCGCAAGGCTTTTAGCCAGGCATTTTTATAAGCGGTAAATACTTTGTACGGTCGACCCTGTCCGTTGAGTATTTCGTCGGCTTCAAAAATGACCTGATCCTTGAACAGGAAAAGCGCCCGGTTATCCGATTGCAGCCTTGCGCCAACGTGTTGGTCGCGCTCTTTTGCCTGTGGCTCGTAATCACTGCCGGCAAACACCGCCTCTACGTTCAATTCCCGTGCGATGGTCGGGATGATTTGCTGCGGTGTGCCGTGACGCACGATCAGTCCCGAACCTGCTTGCTGCAACTGGCGTTGCAGGTCGTCCAGGCATGCATCAATGAATGCCACGCGGCGATCGTCAGGGGGGAGGGTAGAAAGAATATGGGTGTCGAAGATAAACAGGCAGAACACCGTTTCACATTGACGCAGCGCCTCAAACAGCGGACGGTTGTCAGTCATGCGCAGATCACGACGGAACCACATCAAACCGCGGCTATATTGTTTCATGGGTCAGGTTATTTTGAATAAACAGCACTCATTCTATCAAACAGTCGATTCATGTTTGAAAATGTCAATCGATTGTTGTCAAAGCCACAGGATAAAAAAGGGCCTGGACAAGCGGGCTGCTTTGCTGGCAAAAAAGTGGATATGGCCGCCACGCGCATCACGGTCATATCCACCCTTGTCTACACACCTGAACCTATTTTACGGCGCCATACTTTTTCAAAATGTCGACGGTTTTGTCTATTGGCAATGCTTGCACAACACGGCCGTCCCTGCCCGTGGTTGTTTTGGCTTTAAGCAATGAGTTATAAATGGCTTCCTCGGTTGCTTCTACGGTCGCAAGAAAGAGCGGCGACATGGCGTTATTGCCAAGCACTTTCGTTTCCCGTATTGCATCAGACGAATTGATCCTGCTTTCCGGTGCAGTGCTAAAGGCAATCACGTAATCGCCACTGCCATTGGTCGCCGGCGATCCCGTGCGGGCCAGTCCGAGCATCGCTCTTTTGGCCAGCCGCTCCAGGTTTCTGCTACCCAGTGGTGCATCGGTGGCAACGATCATCATGATGGAGCCATCGGCACGATCGCTGACGTGATCAAGCTGAATCGGATCATTTTTCGTTAGCGTCAACGCGCCATTGTCGGCAAGCGCGCTGACCTTTTTACCCTCTAGCGCTTCTTTCAAATAGTAGCGGCCCAACTCCTTGCCTACCGGTGCGCCGTTCATGGTAAGCACGCCACCGAAGTTGGTCTGTACCAGCACGCCCACCGTATAGCCACCCGCGCTTTGAGGCACAATCCGCGATGAGGTGCCGATACCGCCCTTGAAGCCGAAGGCTTCTGTGCCGGTGCCAGCGCCCACGGCGCCTTCTTCGACAGGGCCGTTGCTGGCTGATTTCAATGCCGCGAATACCTGCTCCTGGCCAACGTGCCGGCCGCGCAGATCATTAAGCTGGCCATCATTGGTCTCGCCCACCACGGCATTGATCGACCGTACGTCCTCGTTACCCGGCAGCGCCAGCATCCAGTCCAGCAAGGCGTCGGCCACCCGCGGCACGTTGAGCGTCCCGGTCAACAGGATGGGGGTTTCGATTTCACCCAGTTCGCTGATCTGGGTTGAACCCATGAGTTTGCCGAACCCGTTTCCGACATGAACAGCGGCAGCCACCTTCTCTTTGAAGAGGTTGCCCGCATGGGGCAGGACTGCCGTTACGCCGGTACGTATGTCATCGCCCTTGTTCAGTGTAGTCTGGCCAACCAGAACACCGTTGACGTCTGTGATAGCGTTCAATTTGCCGGGTGGCAGCACGCCGCTGACAAGGCCGATATCGCGCGCCCGAGGCCGGTTGTCGTTATCATTGGCAAGTGCCTGTGCGTGACCACACACGAAGACAGAGGCCAACAGGATTGAAAGTAGTTTTGGTGCTGCACAGCGCATTTGGATCTCCCAAAAAAGAACAACAATAAATTGAAAATAGCCGAAAAAAATGGCGGGTATAGGGTTTTGTGTGCATGTGCTTGCTGGCGCATAGAGCCTGGCGTTCACTCGCTCACACAATGATTGGCAGGCCTGATGGTCGGCCTGTTCAATGTGTTGACGCTGGGTTTGCTCATTGGTTTGTCCGTGATGCGGCTGCGATGCCGGCCCGGATGAGTAGCGATCACATGGCCAAACTAACGATCAAACCACAACGGCGCAGCAAGCATAAAACAATCAGCTTGTCCGGTTCAGGACCCGGCCGGGACGGGCACCGCTTGGTTGGCCATCTTCCCACGCTACGATGCCGTTGACCAGCACCGTTTTGATGCCTATAGAGGGCAGGATTGGATCAGCATACGTTGCGGCGTCTTCGATGGTACTGGCGTTAAATAGGGTAATGTCAGCAAAAGCGCCTTCACGGATGATGCCGCGATCCCTCAGTCCGAAATTTCCGGCGGTCAGGCTGGTCATCTTGTGGACCGCAGTTTCAAGTGGGAACAGGTTCAACTTGCGTCCGTAGTGGCCCAGTACGCGCGGGAAAGTGCCCCACAAGCGCGGATGCGGTTTTTCGTCATGCGGCAAGCCATCAGAGCCAATCATGGTCTGATCGAATGCAAGTATGTATTGAACATCGGAGTCA
Organism: Advenella sp.; assembly: GCA_050742695.1. GTDB lineage: Bacteria > Pseudomonadota > Gammaproteobacteria > Burkholderiales > Burkholderiaceae_B > Advenella. Next base: position 9,308 of record JBOIGK010000777.1, read on the forward strand.
TTGGCCTGGTGGTAAATGGCGCCGGCCGGCGAGAGCCTGTCGATCACCTCTTGCTGGGAGCCACCCAGCTCATTCATGATATCGGGCAGGTCCATGCCGGCGTACTGCGGCAGGCTCTTGGACCATGTCACCGTTACGCGATTGGCGTTATCGGCCATTTTTGAAGTAAGAATGGTGGAGGACGCCGCATAGGGATAGCAATCCAGGCAGATGGACTGCGATGCCATATGGCCTTCAATGAATTTCAGAGTCTCAGCTGCGCGGCCATAGTTCTTGATGCCGGCAACTTTAAAATGTGAAATGACTACGGGTACGTTGACTTCGCGACCGATGCGAAATGTTTCGGTCAGTGCTTCCAGAATATGATCGCCCTGATTGCGCATATGCGTGCAATAAATACCGCCGTGCTCTTTTAATGGTTCGCAAATCGCGATAATTTCTTCTGTCGTGGATGCCGTCGCAGGTGCATACGACAATCCTGTTGAAACGCCGATTGCGCCAGCCTGCATGGCTTGTTCTACCAGTTCTCGCATGGCGGCAATCTCGCTTTCGCTGGCCGGACGATCCAGATTGTCCATGGTGGCAACCCTTAGCGTGGAGTGGCCGACCAGCATGGCGCAGTTGGTGGCCGCCGGCTGCGCCCGCAACGCCTCAAGGTAATCGGAGAATCGGGGGTAGCGGAACCATTCTCCTGCTTCGTCAAGCAGATTCAACGGGGGGGTGACGGGATCAGGAATGGGACGCGGCATGGGAGCCAGCGAAATCCCGCAATTGCCACCCACGATGGTGGTAACTCCCTGGCTGATCTTGGGCGCCATGTCTCCATGTGACAGCATCAGGCGGTCGTCGTGCGTATGCGCATCGATAAAACCGGGCGCCAGAATCAGGCCTGCGGCATCAATCTCGGTATCAGCCGTGGCCTGGGCAAGGTCGCCGATGCGCGCAATGCGGTCGCCCTTGATGGCCACGTCGCCGTCATAGCGCTGGGCGCCGCTTCCATCAACGATTGAAGCGTTGCGGATCAGGACATCGTAATGAGTATTCATGGTTTACCTTTTGGAGCGTACTGTAGATAGTGTTGCGAATGAACGAACAAAAACAGAGCAATTTTCGTGCCACACGAACGATGAAGTCTTACTCGTCAGCCTTTTTCATGTTCCAGAATACGGTGATCGGTGAATCGAGCACACCGCTTAGCCTATTGTTGTAGGCGGCAGGTACCACGAATTGACCCATCGGGCCAATGACTCCCTCGTCTATGGCGAGTTTTTGAATCTGTTCGGTAATCTGCTTGCGGTCGGCCGGCACCGTAGCACGGGCGAATTTCATTCGCAGCGCTTCTATCTCAGGCACGCTGGGCCAGCCGGACCAACCGCTGGCGCCGGGCGCCGAGACGGTGCCATTGCTGAATGGATCGCCACTTGTGGCAAGCGTACTGTACGTTGAATACAGACTCCAGCCACCTTCACTGGTCGGTTTTTTGTTTTCCCTTAGTGCGACCAGGGTTTGCCAGTCCATTGCCTTGAGCTGAACGTTAAAGCCAGCCTTGCGCAAGGCTGCTGCGATGACCACAGGAGGGGCCGAAAGCATGGCGATATCAGTCGGGTGCATAATCACCACTGGCGTATCATCATATTTGGCTTCTTTGAGCAATTGTCGAGCTTTTTCTATGTTCGAGGGAACAACGATGTCTTCACCGTAGGAGTTAGCGTATGGCGTGCCGCAGCCAAGAATGGCAGCACACGTTTTGTAGTAGGTTGGGTTGCCTATCATCGCGCTCAGAATATCCTTCTGGCCGATGGCATACATGGCGGCTTGCCGAATGAGCTTGTTATTGAAGGGCGGCTGCAGGTGATTGAAACGGTAATAGCCCCAATTGCCCAGTTTGTCGACAACGGTTGCCTTGATGTCCTTGTTGCCTTCAAGCATGGGCAGCAGATCGAAAGGCACTTGCTGTATATAGTCGATCTCGTCGTTCATCAAGGCATTGATGGCGGTCATCTGATCGGGCATGCTGACCCACTGAACGCGGTCCACATTGACAACTTTGCCGCCAGCGGTCCAGCTGACCGGTTCCTTGCGTGGTACGTACGCTTCGTTACGTTCGTACACCACTTTAAGACCAGGCTGAAACGCTGAGCTGACAAA
>JBOIGK010000778.1:0-1949 GCA_050742695.1 Advenella sp.
GGGCATCATCGTCTCCGATAATCCAGATTTTTGGCTGAGCCAGGACACGAGTCAGAAAGGACTCCTTTGCGGCAATTCTTTTTGCAAATTCAGCCTGTGTCAGAATCGTTGGATTGACGGGGCGGCCGATTGCGTGGCTGGCCTCTTCAAGCGCGGCGTAGGCCTCACCATAGCTGATTGAGTCGGAAAGCAGCATGAGATCGACATCGCTGGTCGCCGTGTCCGTTTTCTTGGCTATTGAGCCATAAATAACGCTGCTGTAATGTGCGGCGCCAGCGGCACGAGTGCGTGGCGAATGGATTCGGCCACCCCAATGGTTTTTTGTACGATAGCATGCAGTTCGCCAAAAATGGGTGAGTGCTGGTTTGGTTTATAGTGTTTTTGATTGCCTCTGCGTGCGGCCGTGACCAGCCCGCTGTCAGACAGCGTAGCCAACGCGCTGGCCGGCACCGGAACCACTGCCGGCCAGGTTGATGATTCCATTGGCATAAAAGCTACGGTCCGGCTGGCCAAACAGGATTCGCAGCACCTGCTGCTTGGTGCTGGAAAACAACGCATTCGCCAGACTGACTGACGGTTGAGATGGTGACGCGTAAATACCCAATCTGGGTATTTTTGAAAAGTACTAATTTCCCGACATACCGTTGTCAGTCACCCGCTATTTTATCCAATTCCCTGATTGCCTCTTCAGGAAGAACAAGCTGGCCTGCCGCGAGATTTTCCTGTAAATGTGCGGTAGATGAGGTGCCTGGAATAAGCAGGATATTGGGCGATCGCTGCAGCAGCCAGGCAAGCGCCACCTGCATGGGAGTCGCGTTCAGACGCGCTGCTACTTCAGAAAGCGTTGCTGACTGCAATGGGGAGAAACCACCCAGCGGGAAGTAGGGGACGTAGGCAATATTGGCCTGAGCCAGATCGTCAATAAGCGCGTCGTCGTCACGATGCGCCAGGTTGTAGTGATTCTGTATGCACACGATGTCGCATATACTGCGTCCTTCGGCGATCTGCGTTGGTGTCACGTTGCTCAGGCCGATGTGGCGCACCAGACCTTGTTGCTGCAGTTCGGCCAGGGCCGTTAATGGCGCTTCGATTGACCCTTCGGCCGGGCCGTGGGGTGAGATCATGCAGCGAAAGTTCACCACATCAAGCACATCCAGGTCGAGATTGCGCAGATTATCATGAACGGCTTGCGTGATGGCTTCGCTTGATATGGCCGGATTCCATGATGCATCGTTGCCACGAACGGCGCCGATTTTGGTCACAATGATCAAATCGTCCTGATAGGGGAACAGTGCTTCGCGAATAAGCTGATTAGTGATGTGTGGGCCATAGAAATCACTGGTGTCTATATGATTGACGCCGCTTGCCACGGCGTGCCGCAGCACGGCGATGGCTGCCTGATGATCCTTTGGTGGGCCGAATACGCCGGGCCCGGCAAGTTGCATGGCGCCATAGCCGAGCCGATTTACCTTGAGCGCACCCAATGAGTATGTGTTTGATTGTTCAGGAAAAGTCATGGTGGTTCCTCTAATGACAGTTAGCATAATCGATGTGGATATGTCACATATTAAGCTTTTAATATTGTTATGATAATCGGGTGCAATCCACACAGCGTGTGCGGATTTTCGCACAATGCGGAGGCGTGATGAAGGTTGATCCTGGGGATTTGAATGCATTTGTCGCGGTGGCGCGGGCCAAAGGGTTTCGCAGTGGCGCGCGCAAGAGTGGCAGTAGCGCCTCGGCCTACAGCGAAGCGGTGCGTCGCCTGGAGGCGCAGCTTGGAGTCAGGCTGCTTAATCGAACCACGCGCAGTGTGGTGCCAACCGAAGCAGGGCAGAGCCTGCTTGCCCGACTTGGTCCCGTCCTGGCTGAAATGGAAGCGGCGCTGGACGTCGTCAATGTATTTCGGGAGCGACCCGCCGGTACACTTAGACTCAATGTTCCGGTAA
>JBOIGK010000779.1:0-1601 GCA_050742695.1 Advenella sp.
GAAAAAAATGAGGGGCACCCGCGAGTGCTCCTCATTTTACCAACACGGGTTCGGGCTGGACACCAGCGCGATGGGCAGGGCGCCCATCGCTTTAACAACAACACGACTGCTATGCTGAAACTTCAGCCATCTGGCCAAAACGACCACTATTGAAGTCGCTGATGGCCTGGGCGATCTGGTCCTGGCTATTCATGACAAACGGACCGTAACCGACAATCGGCTCATCAATGGGCTCGCCGCTGAGCAACAGCACAACAGCATCGCTGTTTGCCTCGATAGCCATATGACGATCGGCTTTGTCCAGCACAACCAGTTGCGCTTCGCGTGCTACCGTATCGCCGTTGACCAGCACGGTTCCACGCAACACCACCAACGCAGTGCTCCAGCCTTCGGGGACTTCAAACTCGGTAATGCCGCCTTGCCTGATGCGCATATCCCAGACATGCATTGGCGTAAACGTGTGTGCAGGTCCTTTCTGTTGCCCATACTCACCTGCAATCACGCGTACCGTGCCTGCTTCATTCGGCAGCGCAACCACGGGTATATCGCTATCGAGCACTGCCTGATAACCCGGCGTGGTCATTTTGTCTTTGGCCGGCAAATTGACCCACAGTTGCACCATCTCCAGCGCACCACCCTGGCTGGTGAACGCTTCTGAGTGAAATTCCTCATGCAATATGCCGCCGCCCGCAGTCATCCATTGCACATCGCCGGGGCCGATTGTGCCGCCCTGCCCGGTTGAATCGCGATGGCTTACTTCACCCTTATAGACGATTGTCACCGTCTCGAAACCCCGGTGAGGATGCTGGCCCACTCCCCGTTTATGCTGAACTGGTGCAAAATCGGCCGGACCGGCATAGTCCAGCAGCAGGAAAGGGCTCAGTTGCTTGCCATGGCTTTGATACGAAAACATGGACCTGACCGGAAAACCATCTCCTACCCAATGAGGGCGGGGGGCGCTATAGATTCCAAGTACTTTTTTCATGTGTCATCTCCTTGTAGTGACGATATAGATAGCATAAACTTGGAACGAGTTTTCCGGTAGATCTAAAAATTGGAGACATCGTTCCAAATATGGAACGATAAATACGATGCAAGACCTTAATAATCTTTATTATTTCGTGCAGATTGTGGATCACAAGGGCTTGGCGCCTGCCGGCAGGGCGCTGGGCATCCCCAAATCCACGCTCAGTCGCAAGCTCCGAATGCTGGAAGAGCAATTGGGCGTACGCCTGATACACCGCTCCACCCGCCAATTTGGCGTGACCGACGTGGGCCTGGCCTATTACGAACACTGTAAAGCCATGCTGATCGAGGCAGAAGCGGCCCAGGCCATCATCGACATGACCCGGGCCGAGCCGCGTGGCGTCATACGCATCAGTTGCCCCATCGCCCTGCTTCAAACAAATGTGGGGTGCATGCTTGCCGACTTCATGATGCTGTACCCGCGAGTCACCATACAGATCGACGCCACCAATCGGCGGGTCGATCCTGTGGCAGAGGCTATTGATATTGCCCTTCGGGTCCGTCCGCCACCGATACAGGACAGCAATCTGGTCATGCGTACCCTGTCTGACCGCAGTCAGTGCCTGGTCGCCAGC
>JBOIGK010000780.1:0-3774 GCA_050742695.1 Advenella sp.
GATGCGCCCCATATATTCATTCCCGCGCTATTGCTTGGCGCAGCCGTGCTGACGGTCGTTTTTCAGAAAGATGCATTCGAATCCGAATATGCCATGCTCGCCGTGCCATGCGCGATTCTTGCCGCGCTGTCATTGCCAACGCTGCGCCGTTCATTCGTCAACACGCTCGACTGGTTCTCGATCATGATCATGTCGCTGGCCATGGTAGCCACCTGGCTGGGGTGGGTCGCACTCAATTTTGGCTGGCCCCCGAAAATCCATCACAATATCACCCGACTGTTGACCGGCTTTGAGCCCCAAATTTCCGTCATTACGCTGATCCTGGCCATCGGCGTGTGCGCGGCCTGGATTTGGACGGTGTCCTGGCGCCTGCGCAGCAACCCTGCCGTCCTCTGGCGCGGCATCGTTTTATCGGCAACCGGCCTGACCCTCACCTGGATGCTGTTGGCGCTGTTGTGGCTGCCGTCAATCAACTACAACCGCAGTTATAAAGCGGTGTCTGAAGAACTGGCCACGGTCATTCAGGAAAACAATATACCGGCCGACTGCGTCCGCCAGCATGGCGTGGGTCTGGGGCAGCGCGCCGCCTTCTATGTGTTTGACGGACTGCAGTTTGCCTTCGACGCCCAGTGTCGGTATGTATTGCTGCAGACGACTTTTGAGAAAATAGAGGATGAGGCTGAGCCTTACCCGGATAATGCGACGCTGATCTGGCAGGGAAAACGTCGACCTGACCGACACGAAGTCTTTCGCCTGATCCAGCTGCCTGCCCGATAACCGACCATGTCATTACGCCCCAACCTGACGGACGGACATGGACCCGTTCGCAAGATTGTGCGCCTGGCCTGGCCAATGCTGATCAGTCAGTGGGCGGGAATCGCTTTCGCCGTGCTGGACAGCACCATGCTTGGGCATACCAATCCGGTGTCATTGCAGGCCATGGCGCTCTCGGTATCGATATTCATGACGATCCATATCGGGCTGATGGGTGTCGTTCACGCCCTGGTGCCAATTTGCGCGCAACTGTTCGGCGCCCAGCGGCACGCCGAAATCGGCCGCTTCATTGGCCAGGGCATCTGGCTCTCGCTGTTTCTATCGGCGCTGGGTGGCACCCTGCTCCTGTTTCCTGACATATGGCTCAGCTTCTCTGGCGATTTGCCCCTGCAGGTCCGGCAGGAAGTAGCTGTTTACCTGCGCATTTGTTGCATTGCGCTGCCGGCCGCGTTGATGTTCCGGTGCGTCTATGCCCTTGCGACCGCGGTACAGCGCCCACGCCTGCTGATGTATGTAAGCCTGGCTTCCGTGCTGGTCAAACTACTCTTTAACTGGCTGCTTATTTTCGGATATGGTGGCTTTCCCGCCCTGGGAAGCGCCGGTGCTGCCACCTCTACTGCGATTGTGTCCTGGCTCGCGCTAACGGTGGGTATCGCGGCGATCCTGCGCGAGCCGTTCTACAGGCAGTTTCAGCTCAGGCTGGGCAAACCGGCCTGGCCTGCGCAAAAAGAAATTTTGCAGCTTGGCCTGCCTATGGGCGGCTCTTATCTGGCTGAAGTCAGCTCCTTTACCTTTATGGCTTTGCTGGCAGCACGCGAGGGCACCTTTGTCTCCGGGGGGCACCAGATCCTGGCCAATCTGGTTTCATTGCTGTATATGTTTCCCCTGGCCATCGGCATTGCTACCTCATCACTGGTTGCCCAGTCCCTGGGGGCACAGCAGCCCGAGCAGGCCAGGCGTCTGGCACGCATCGGCATCGGGCTGGGCCTGGCCGGCGTCGCCCTGAGCCTGTTGGTGGTCATGGCAGCCAGACCGCAGATCATCCAGGTCTACACATCCGATCCGGCGATTGCCGCCATGGCCTACGCATTGCTGACGATACTTCCCCTGCTGCATACCAGCGATGCGTTACAATGCATGCTCTCCTATATATTGCGGGCGCACAAAATAGCGACCATGCCATTTGTGATTCAAACCGGATCACTTTTTGGTATTGGCCTTCTGGGCGGCTGGTATTTCGGTTTCGGCCCAGACTACCGCCTGCTGGACGGCCTTGCCGCCGTGCTCACACCGGGCGCTCCGCCAGGCGTAGCTTCTCTCTGGATCATGTGCAGTTTCAGCATGCTGCTCTGCGCCATCACACTTGCCATTTGGTACTGGAAGTCAGTAAATGCCCAAAAACGATAACGTGCCCAACACGAAGTCAAAATCAATCGATAAAAAGGTACCCCTCTGGTTGTGGCTGTTGGGTCTGATGACCGCTATCGGCCCTCTCACCATTGATATGTATCTGCCCTCTTTTCCGGCAATTTCGGCTGATTTACAGGTTCCGCAACACCGGGTCGAACTGACCGTGTCCACGTATCTGCTTGGATTGGCGCTATCACAGTTGTTTTATGGTCCGATCGCCGACCGCTACGGGCGGAAAAAGCCGTTACTGGGCGGCCTGATGATTTACATGCTAGCCACCATAGGCTGTGCGCTGGCAAGTAGCGTCGAGTATCTGCTGTTTTTCCGCTGCATCCAGGCCTGCGGCGCTGCTGCTGCCATGGTGATTCCGCGCGCCGTCATTCGCGACCAGCTCAATACCCGGGATTCAGCCATGGCCATGTCCATGATGATGCTGATCATGGGCGTTGCGCCCATCCTGGCACCGTTGATGGGCGGCTACCTCTCGCCGGTCACTGGCTGGCGCGGCCTGTTTGCCGTGATGCTGTTCTATAGCGCCATCATGTTCTTTCTGGCGATTTTCCGACTAAAGGAAACCATGCCACCAGAGAAGGCAGTGCCGCTGCATTTGCGCACCATCGCAAAAAACTATGCCGGCCTGCTGCGCGATCGCAATTACATGGGCTTCTCACTGGCCGGCGGCATCGGCATGTCGGGCCTGTTTGCCTATATTTCGGTCTCGCCCACTGTTTTTATTAATATGTATGGCGTGCTGCAACAGCATTTCGGTCTGTTTTTTGGCCTGAATGCATTCGGTCTGATTGTCGGCTCCCAGATCGGTGCCCGCCTGCTGCGCGTTCACTCGCCCCTGGGCATTTTGCGCACCGCCCTCACCTGTGGGTGCCTCAGCATTCTTATCGGCCTTGGACTGGCGCTGGCCGGCATGCTCAACCTCACACTGCTCACGCTCACACTACTGGGCTTTACGACCAGCCTGGGCTTTATTTTGCCCAACGCAACGGCGTTGGCCCTTAGGGACCAGGGGCATCGATTGGGTGTTGCCTCGGCTTTAATGGGCTGCCTGCAGTTTCTGTTCGGCACCCTCAGCAGCAGTATTGTCAGCAGCAGCCTGGAAAACTCCCCTGTGCCGCTTTTTGTCGGCCTGGCCATTTGTACCCTGCTGGCACTGCTGTGTGGCAACGTACTGGCTAAGCCGGCAGATCGCTATTTTGGTGGCTAAATCGCATCGCAGTTGCAAAAATCGGTACGCGGCGTGGGTGTAATCCCACGGTTTGGCAATAAATGCTTGAATTTATTTCGTTTTTCGTCTTATAATCTATGGCTAACCTTGACCGAACGCCGTCAACTAAAACGTCGTTAACTAAACGCTAGGTAACGAGACGAGTATCAGCAACATGAATACCAAGTCTTGTGGCGCAACGTTTTCAGGGTAACATTTTTTCAGTTTCTGCCTCAGGACTCATCTGCGGCCAGAAACCCCCACAGAAGGCTGGCCTGGGCCAAAAATCAGGTCTTCAAACTTAACGAGGTCACGATCATGGCAAAAGTATGCCAAGTCACCGGCAAACGCCCAATGTCCGGTAATAATGT
>JBOIGK010000781.1:0-6191 GCA_050742695.1 Advenella sp.
AAATTGTCCCACCTGCACCAGGCTTGTTTTCTACGACAACAGTCTGTTTTAGCTGTTGACTTAATTCGTCGGCAAATAATCGGGCTGTCAGATCTGCAGCCCCGCCTGGCGGATAACCGACAAGCAAGGTAATCGGCTTGTCTGGATACTCTGCAAATGCCGTTGAAACGGCCAACAGGGGTAATGAGGCTAAAACTAATTTAAGCATTGATTGTGTCTTCATTTTTCCTCCAGGGATGGAACTTATCTGCCTTTGAATACAGGCCGTCTTTTTTCGGCCCAAGCCAACGCGCCTTCTTTAATGTCTTCTGATTTGGCTGCGATGGAAATATCTTTCTTCAGTTCGTCCAGATCAAGGCAACCACGGGCAATTGTATTGAGGTGTTTTTTCATTCCAAGTAAAGCCAATGGGGCCATTTGATTGAGTGTATGGCTCAGTTCGTCTACCACTTTTTCCTGTTCATCTATGTTGACCAAATGTGTCAAATACCCAATCTTCAACATTTGGTCTGCATCAATTTTTTCCGCGGTGAGAAATAATTTTTTTGCGGCATTCAGTCCTAATCGAGTCACATAACGCTTAAGACCACGTTCATAGAAGTGCAGGCCAAGCCTTGCTGCGGGCATGAACATGTTGACGGTTGGATTGCCGACTCTGAAATCACACGACAAGGCCAGATCAGTTCCGCCACCATATACTCCGCCGTTAAGGACGGCGATCGTGACGGGCCGCGCATCTTCCAGCATGTTCGTAATATCTTCAAAAGAATGTTTTCTTTCACCAAATCCACGTAAATCGTAGCCGCTGCAAAAATATTTACCGGTACTTCTGATCTGCAGAACCAAGACGTCATTTTGTTGGTTGATTGTGTCTATCTGCCTGGATAGTTCCAATAAATCATTGGAATCCAGGCTATTGGCTTTATGTGGTTTATTGAGCGTAATAACGGCCAGATGACCGTTTATCTCTAATGTCGGCAGGGTGATTTCCGGGTTTGTCATTGGATAACTCCTTTGCTTTGCAGTTCAAAAATTTCTTTGGCGTCATAGCCCATCTCACTCATGATTTCTGTCGTGTGCTCGCCGTTGTCTGGTCCCGCATGATGAAAGTGATCGTCATGTGGAAAAGCAGACAAATTGATAGGTGAACGAACCAGGTCTATATTTCCTAACACGGGATGTGGGGCAGGAATGACCATCTTTAAATACTTGGCTTGCGGATCTTCAAATGCTTGCCCGATGTTATAGATGGGGCCACATGGAATCCCTGCCGGATTCAACGACTCAATCAATTCTGTGCTGGAAAATCTTTTAGTATTTTTTTCGATGATTGCATCCAGCGCTTGCCTGTGTTTTCGCCGCTTTTCAGGACTCGTAAATCTGTCATCTGTTGAACTCTCAGGACAACCAAGCTTTTCACAAAGCGTGACAAACATTCTGTCGGTACTTGCTGCAATGTTCACCAGACCATCTCTGGTATGGAAGGTTCCCATGGGGGACAGCGTTGGATGAAAGTTTCCTGTTGGGACTGGTATTTCCTTGTTGACGGTATACCTGGATCCCTGGAAATCCAGTTTACTCAACATGCCCTCCAGCAATGAAGTATGCACCCACTGCCCCTGGCCTGTTAATTCCCTATGTAATAGGGCCAATAGAATGCCTTGTCCCAGAAACATGCCCGAGGTTGTATCTGAAATTGCAATTCCTGTTCTGGTTGGACCTGATTCAAGATTTCCCGTGACCGACATCAGCCCGCTCATGCCCTGCAATATCTGATCTAAACCTGGCCTGTCTTTATAAGGACCGTCCTGACCGAATCCGGAAATACTCGCCAGAATGATCTTGTCATTAACCTGCTTAAGTTGATCATAGCTAATGCCTAATCTCTCCTTGACCTCGGCTCGGAAATTTTCAATGACCACATCGGCCTGTTTGGCAAAGGTGTACAGAATCTCCCGCCCATCAGGGTTTTTGAGATCAAGACAGATGCTTCTTTTATTTCTGTGCAGGTTCTGACTATCAGAACCGCGATTTTTACCGATGATGGAACCTCTGTCTCGGCGGACAGGTGGCTCAATTCTAATAACGTTTGCCCCCCAATCTGCCAATAACCGAACGGCTACAGGACCAGCTCTGGCGACTGTAAGATCCAAAACAGTGAATTGGGATAAAGGTTTATCCTTTGAGTCCATAAATTTTAAAATCAGAAAGAATATTGAAAATGGGTTTACACATGTTCACGGCTTGCAAACCGCTAGCCATACGGTAGGGCTAGTCTACGAAACTCTTTCTAATGAGTAAAATTGAATTATCTGATTTTTATATCAGTTTTTTTGATAACTTAATTTTTATTATTTTTGCATGCAAATCAATGTATTCATGAAGGCTTCTGCTGCTGGAGATAGACTCCGGCCTTTAATAGAGGCGAAACTGATTGTGCGGGACATCTTTGGTTCGACCAATTCCGAGCGCACGAGCATTTTGGTGAACTCGGATATACAAGCATAACTAGGCACAATACAGATACCCTTTGCATAAGAAGTAAGCGCCATGACAGTCTGCCAATGATGGGAAACAATCGTTGGCCGAACGACACGCTTTGTTGCGCTCAAAAACGCATGTTCTACCATCTTTCCGACACTGCTGCTTTGGTCAATTCCTATTATTTTTCTATTCGATAAGTCAGACCATCTTACCGTGTCCGCCAATCCGACAGATGGATGAGAAAGTGCGACCAGACGATCATCAAATAGCGGCTGCATTTGAATTTCTACCGCCCTTCCCTCAAATGTTCCAATCGCCAGATCAATCTCACGCCGCATGAGTAGTGTCACCAGGGTTTGTGTTGGCGCATCCTCCATACGGATAACAATGCCGGGGTAAAGCTCACTAAACTTTGCAATCGCTTCGGCAACCAGCGTACTGCCCAGCAAGGGTGTAACCCCTATAGACAGAGTGCCATTAGACAGCTCGCCCAGCGACTGCAAATTAGTGATGTGCAAATCCAAATCATCAAGCAGCCTGCCGATTGAGACTGCGAAAGACTCGCCGGCTGCTGTCGGAGTAACAAATTTGGTTGTTCGATCGAACAATCTCAATCCTACGATTTGTTCCGCCTCTCGAATCGTCATGCTCAGATTGGACTGTGTAGTGTGAAGATTTGAGGCCGCCACTGTAAAACTACGCGCAGAAGCTAATTCGCGAATGGCCGTTAACTGTTTGATTGAAAGTTTAATCATGAGCAACCACCGTAACTTTCTGCATGAGCTATTCCCGCATCTGATAAAAATTATTGGACCGAGTGACTCTCGCTTTCATGTACTCACATCGGTTTGTGTAAAACGTCTATTCTACGTCGTCGTCCTGATATGCCCAACCCAGTCATCCAGATGATTCATATGCGCCGGCTGGACTTGTGGACGCAATTGCTATACACTACCCTCTGTATTACAGTTGACATAATGAAACTGGACTGTAATTGTCTGCCTATATGCAACAGCAGGTATTAGAACCATGCCAAAGCCACACACGGCTTGTTGCTGCAGAAACAGACCCATAAGGTTTATTCCAGGGGAAACTTTCCCGTCATCAGGCTGCCTCGCAGCCCGGCATTTGCCGAACAACACGCCCAGTCCCTGACTGCGGAACAACCCGGCCGGTCCACATGACCGCCAGCGCATGCTCTGTCCAACTGGCCAGGGCTGACCACGACAATAGCAAGGTCGACCTGACAGGCAACGCTATCGGCCAACACAGCCGGCAGCAAACGCATTGTCATTGGCATTCCGATATCTATCCAATCCACCAGCGATTGCAATTGTGGTCACGTGCGCTCGATTCAACAGAGGCACCTTATTTGTGTTTCTTTTAGCCCTTGCGTCCGGATGCGCGAACTTCGGACCAGGGGACTGCTGCGTCCAAGTCATTGCGCAGCATTAACCAGGACGATAGAACGTATATGCAAGAACAAACCGCCTTTTACCAATTGTCTGGCACCACCGCAGTGCTTTTGCTGGCCGGATTTTATGGCCTGACCTTTCTGATGTCGCTCATGATCGGCAAGAAAAAAGAAAACGTCGACAGCTACATGGTGTCGAACAATGCAGTGGGCTTTGGACTGTCGGCCGCCAGTATGATCGCTACCTGGATCTGGGCTGCCTCTTTTTATGCAAGTGCAACCTCCGGCTATCAATATGGCCTGTCCGGGCCTCTGCATTATGGCTTCTGGGGAGCGTTGATGATTCTGTTCATCTACCCTTACGGCCGCCGTTTTCGTGCCCTGGCCCCAAAAGCACACACCCTGGCTGAAGTCATGCACGCTCGCCATGGCACATCCAGCCAGTTGATCATGGCCGTTTCCAATCTGCTGGGCAGTTGCATCAGCCTGATGGTGAACTTTACCGCGGCAGGCGCACTGGTTTCCGTCCTTAGCCCACTGTCCTTTATCCAGGGCGTGCTGATTGCCGGGCTGGGCGTATTGTCCTATACGCTATGGTCGGGATTCCGGGCCTCGGTCATGACCGATTTTGCCCAACTGGTAGCAATGATTCTGGCGGCCATCGTCATTATTCCGTTAATATTCTTTAACGCCGGCGGCACCGACATGCTCGCGGCCAACTGGGGCAACCTGTCCTCGGAACAGTCCGATTTCTTTTCGACTAAAGCGATTCTGGAGCAGGGGGCACCTTATTTTGTGGCTGTGCTTGCCTATGCCATTGGCAACCAGACGATTGCGCAGCGCCTGTTTGCTGTTCGTGAAGACTTGATCAAATCAACCTTCCTGACCGCCACGATAGGCTACGGTGCAGTGGTCATCGGGCTGGGCATGCTGGGCATGCTTGCCCTGTTCGTAGGCCTGACGCCGGTAGATGGCGATATGAACAATATCATTCCACAAATGGCCTCCACCTACCTGCCCCCATTTGGCATTGCGCTGTTTTTCATTCTGGTGGTGGGCTCCTTGTCTTCGACCGCAGACTCCGATCTGTCTGCCCTGTCGTCCATTATGATGACCGATATCTACGGCAAAAACATGGCCCGCGGTACGCCTGATCCAAAGCGGATGCTGTGGTGGGGCCGGGCAACCATGATCGTTGCCACCATGATCGGCGTGGTGTTTGCCAGCCTGCGTCTTGATATTCTGGTTATGCTGGTATTTGTCGGCGCCCTGTGGGGAGCGATCGTGTTTCCAGTGATCATAAGTTTCTACTGGGACAAGGTCACCAACAAGGCTTTCACAACATCTGTGATATGCGCCGTTAGCCTGTTTGCTGTAGCACGCTTCGAGCTTCTTCCACTGGAAGGTATCGTTGCCGTGTTCTTCGAATTGTTTGCCTCAGTTGGAATGGGTGTAGTGCTGGGTCTGATGACATTTGCGTTCTTCAACCGCAAGATCGCCATTTTTGTTGCCATAGCGGCTGTGATCATCGCCGTTCCCAATGCAGTGGGCTTTCTGCGTGACTACCCGGTACTACTCAGCTCGCTGACCTCTTATGGCATTAGCGCATTGGTATGCATCGCCATGAGCTGGAACAACAGTGAACGCTTCGATTTCACCTTGCTTGCCGAACGCGTCACGTCATTCCAAAAGAGCGCTGACGCCGACAAAGAAACATCAACAGACGTAGACGGCGATGTAGCGCCGGCACGTGCCTGAATGAGAGAAAAATTATGAATGAAATATTACTTACTGCATATATCCTTATCTGGCCGGTTATTTCGGCTATCGTTCTACTGGTGCTGATTGTTGCGCTGGTACGCGATTTGCGTGATGCCAGCAAAAGCGACAGCGAGATGATTTAAACAAACCGACACCCGTGCTCGCCTGACAGCAGAGTACGGGTGCGGACGGTATGTGTACTGGCCTCTGGTGGGCAAACGACGCGCGTAGCACCCACTACCCGCATTCGCTTATTAGCTAATGATAATTATTCTTATTCCCCATTTCCGCACACTTTCTACGGTTTATCCCGCTAGCGGTGCAAGGTCCGATATAATTTAGCCATCACTGGGGAGTAGCCGCTCATTTCCTGAGGTTTACGTCAACATACTTGATGCATGCATCATGGCGTAGACAGCGATATCGCCTGGCAAGACCTTTGATCACTTTTTTCTGTTCTGGCCGGAGAAAAAGGTGATCATTCGTCTATTGTCCGGTCGCGGTATTGATTCATGCAAACCCTTCTGCTTTC
>JBOIGK010000782.1:0-4360 GCA_050742695.1 Advenella sp.
GTACATTCTTGACCGGAACCTCAGGGTTGACAGAAATAACATGGACCACCGATGCAACCTGGGTGATCGGCACGAAGCTTTTCACCGGATCATATTTGACGTTCTTGTTGATGCTGGGAATCGTGCCTAGCGAAGAGGCGGCCAGCAATAGCGTATAGCCATCGGGCTTGGCGTTTGCCACGTGCTGCGAGGCGATCAGCGTGCCTGCGCCCGGTTTATTTTCCACAATGACCGGCTGTTTGACCTTCTGGCCAATCTTTTCAGCAAGCAATCGGCCCAGGGTATCGGCAGCACCGCCGGCAGCAAAGGGAATCACAATCGTAATAGGCTTGTCCGGGTACGCTGCCCGTGCCGCTTGCGGCAAGATTGCCAGCGCACCTGTTGCCAGCAGCAAAGCCGGGCTCATCCATTTCAGTAAAATTCGTTTTTTTTGCATTGTCTGTCTCCGTTCTGTTTTAATCAATTGCTTCAAACTACATGTCGGTGCCACAACTGCATATCGGGTACGTTATTTGCATGACGCCGCAGTATCTGCAAGCAGCAGAGCATCCAGCATCGCCACGCCCGAGCCGGCTTGCCGCACCAGCAACGGATTGATTTCGATCTGATCCAGTATCGGCTGGCCTGCCACAAATGCTTGCCCTACCGCCACCATGGCCTGCGCTGCAGCGTCCACGTCTGCGCGTGGCCGCCCGCGAAAGCCGTCCAGCAAAGCAAAGGCTTTCAGGCTGCGCAGCAGTTGCACCGCTTCGCTGTGTGTGACCGGCAAAAGGGCATGTGCCGTATCACGATATATTTCAGTCATGATTCCGCCCAGCGCCACCGTCAATACCGGTCCGAATACCGGGTCGCGCGTAGCGCCCACCAGCAATTCAGCCACGCCCTGCTGCATTGGCGTGATCATCACACCTGCAATCGCCGCGCCGGGCTGATAGTTGTGGCAGCTTTCCAGAATTTGCTCATAGGCCTGGGCCGCGGCCTTCGCTCCCGTGATATTTAGCAGCACTCCGCCTGCCTCTGTCTTGTGCGCCAGATCGGCGCTGACCACTTTCATCGCCAGCGGCACGCCTAACTGGTCAGCCAGCGCAGCCGCTTCTTCACGCGTCCCGGCAATGCGGACATCCGGATCGGGCAACCCGAAACCTGCCAGGTAGCGGCGGGCGTTTCCCTCGTGACAGGGCAGACTTGGCACGTCAATCCGTGCCTGGACGCTCGCGGCGTTGGCTTGCCCTGCCCTCGGTTGCGCATCAACCTGCGCATGATCATCACAAGTGTCATCAACTGTCACGCCCCGTTGGCCTCTACGCTCCTGCCAGGTCAGAAACGGTCCCAATGCCCTGACCGCATGTCCCAAATCGTCGAACACAGCAACCCCCGCTTCACGCAAGGCCTGACGGCAGCTCGCATTGCCGGTATCGATTGCAACAAAAAGACGCGGATATTTCTTTACAACGTCAATCAATGGCTGCGCCATGCGGTCCAGCATATACCCAGGCGCATTGATCACCACCGTGTCCAGTGCCGGCGTGACCGCCAGCGCTTGCAGCACCTGCACGATAAATTGCGGATCATTGACAATATTTCCGGTCACATCCACAGGGTTGCCAACCATGCCGTAAGCGGGAATGCCCTGGCGCAGTTGCGCCTGTACATCGGCGGGAAGGTCAGGCAACTGCAGGCCTGCCTGAATGAAACGATCGGTCAAGATCGCACCCAGTGCACCCGACATGGTCACCACACCAATGCGCGCGCCTGCGGTCCGCTGGCGCAGCCGCGCCAGCATGGCAATATTGGCCATTTGCGCGAAGTCGTCTGCAGCAATCACATTCAGATCGCGAAAGGCCGCATCGTATATTTTTTGATCGCCCGCCAAAGCTGACGTATGCGATTGCACGGCCACCGCCCCCTTGTCGGTCACACCTGCTTTGAGCACTACCAGCACTTTGCCTTGCGCCTGAAAGCGTCGGCAGGCCTCAATGAAGCGCCGGCCATCGCGAATTTGTTCTACATAGCCCAGCACAATCTCGGTATGCGCATCCTCTGCCAGATACGCCAGATACTGTGCAAAATCCACCGTCGCCTCATTGCCCGTATTGATGAAATGAGAAACGGGCAAGTCCTGGGCACGTACCAGTCCGTACAGCGCAGAACACACATTGCCGCTTTGCGTGAGCACGCTGACGCAGCCTGTATCGCTTTGCATGCTGGCAGTTTTGAAGATGGCGGCAAACGCCGTGAACGCACGCGTATTCAGATTGGCCAGGCCCATGCAGTTGGGGCCGGCCACCTGCATGCCGCTTTCCCTGCAAAACTGCACCAGCTCCTGCTGCAGTAGCAAGCCTGCTGCGCCCTCTTCAGCAAATCCTGCAGCGTAGACCACGGCAGCGCGAATGCCAACGGCATGACAGCGTCGCAACATGGCGGTCACATCACGGGCGCCAATGGCCAGCACAGCCAGATCCGGCACGGCAGGCAAGTCTTCGACCTGCGCGTAACAGCGATAACCGAACACTTCGGCATATTTTGGGTTGACCGGATAGACCTCTCCGGCAAAACCGAAGTGCGACAACAGCTCCAGTGGCATGCCGCCAATGCGGCCGGCATTGTCGCTGGCCCCGATCATGGCAATGGAACGCGGATTCAATAACGGTTCCAGGCTCATGCACTGTCACCACTTTTGTTGCGCTGGATCGCCTGGGCCAGGCCTTTTTTCTTGACTTGGGCAAACTCCTCGCTCATATGCGAAAGCTGATGAACGTCAAAATGAGCAGAAAGTGCGGTACGCAGACCCTGTGCATCCAGGGTCCGGTTCAACGATTTTTTGACCAGCGTGAGGGCAAACGGCGGCGCCGCTGCAACCCGTCGCGCCAGCGCCATTGTTTCGTCGTTCAGTTGCGCACGCGAGACAACGCGGTTGACCATACCCATTTGCAAGGCCTGCTCGGCGGTAACCCGCTCGCCGGTAAACAGCATTTCCTTTGCGCGACGCAATCCCATCACCCATGGATGAATCAGCACCTCGGTGGCCGCCGCAGCCAGCGTATGACAAACGGGATCGGAAAAGAACGCGTCGTCGGAACAGACCACCAGATCGCACATATTGGCGATCATGAAGCCGCCGGACACGCAGGCCCCTTGCACCCGGGCGATGACCGGCTTGGGAAAATCCCAGATTCTCATGCAGTAATCAAAGTACCGCAGCGACTCGTAGGCCCAGCGCTGTTCCACGCTGAAATCGGCGCGGCTGGCCTGGGCTTCCTTCAAGTCATGGCCGGCAGAAAAATGGTCGCCTTCGCCGCCAATGATCACGACCCTGACGGTCTGGTCGGCCGCGGCCTCGCGCATGGCCTGGTCCAGTTCATCCAGCAGCGCCTGGCTCTGCGCATTGCGCGCCCCGGCCCGCGCCAATGTTACCGTCCGTATGGCGTCCTGATTCGATACCTCTATATGCTGATAGCCCATTGTCTCTTCCTTGATGACCCATGGCGGGGTCTGTTGAATGTCGCTTTTGATTGCATTAACGCATCAATCACTCCTACAATACAAAATGTTTTTTAATAAATTCCCACATTATGGAAACTAAACAGCAAGCGGGCGCACAGAGCATCCGCCGCGCGCTCTCGCTGCTGCGCCTGATCGCGCAGCACAATGAACAAGGCCTGACACTGAGCGAGCTGACCGCCTTAAGCGGCCTGGAACGCTCCACAGCGCATCGGCTGCTCACCTGCCTGCTCGAAGAAAACTTTGCACGCCGAGAAACCGACGGCAAACGCTTTCAACTGGGCATCGACGCCATGCAAATGGGGTTTTCCACCATGCACCATGCGCCGGTGATCGATCAATTGCGCCCGCTGGCCATGAAGCTGTCGCGCCTATCGGAAGACACAGTCTTCCTGGTCATACAGCAGGCGGATCAGGTGCTGTGCCTGCTTCGCGAACATGGTGCATTTCCGGTGCGTATCTTCACCATTGGCGTCGGCGAAAAGCGGCTTCTGGGCATTGGCGCCGGCGGCCTGGCTTTGCTGGCAACGCATACCGATGCCGACATTGAGATGATCTACAAACGCCATGAACAGACTTATCGAAAGTCGGAGCTGTCATTGCCCATGCTGCTGGAAAAATGCCACCTGACGCGGCGCAATGGCTATGCTTCGATTGAAAGCACCATCACGCCCGGCGTCGCCGGGGTGGGCTATGCATTCTCGGTCTCGGCCATCACGCAAGTGGCCTTCAGCTTTGGCGCAATCACGCCGCGTCTGACGGGCCAGCGACGCACGCAAAGGGGCCGCCTGCTGATTGACGAGTGCACAATCTGGCAGCAAAATCGCCGGATTACGTCAATCGCCTTGCAAAACACGTC
>JBOIGK010000783.1:0-10765 GCA_050742695.1 Advenella sp.
AGATAGAACCCAGTATGACATATTGTATGAAGCCCATGGGCCGGGACGGGCCGGCCACGGCCGCTTCGCGTTTTTTACCTTTGCGCAGGGTCTGCCACACATAAAACGTGGCCACCGAGCCCAGGAAAAGCGCAAACAGATTACGCAGCACAACGGGACTCATGTCCTGTGCCACCAGCGCGGCCAGGTGCGTTGCCACGACGTTGGCGGCTACCCCGATGGCCACGCTGCGAAAATCAATGGGTGAGCGCTTGTGGTAATTGCGCAGTGTGAGCACCACATTGGACGCAATCATGAGCAGTGCCGTACCCTGGGCCAGTTGTTGCGGCATGGAAAAAACCAGCGCGAGCATCGGAATGGCTATCAACCCGCCGCCGATACCGACAATGGCGCCTACAAACCCAATGGCTGCACCCAGCGAAACAAACAACAGCAGATTCAGATACCAATCCATGCTTTCTCAATTTAAAACGGTCCAAGCCGGTAGCAAAGCTGTTACCGCCTCTCAAATATTCATGTCAAATGCAACCGGGCTACACACTGCGTCCAACCGCCCGCACCAAGATTCTGTACTAGATGCCTGCACCCAATGCCGGTACTAAAAAAACCAGCAGCCATGCCGTGAGGTTCGTCGCGGCACGGCTTGTGCTCCGCCTGCCTGCTGCCTTCAGATTGCCAAAAAGGCACCGACCATCAGCCGCCGGCAGCACCCCCGGTTTGCACGCCTTGCCGGCCCGTTCTCGGGCTCGAGTCTGGTATCGATCGGGAGCGTGCGTCTGCCGTGGCATTCGCCCAAATCAAGCTCGTGCCTATCGAATCAGTTCCAGCACTTCGTCCAGGCGCGAGACAGCCTTGATTTCCAATCCTTCTATCGGCTGTCTGGGCGCGTTGTGCTTGGGAATCAGCGCAAGGCTGAAACCCAGCTTGGCCGCCTCGCGTAGCCGCTCCTGCCCGCGCGGTGCCGGACGCACTTCACCGGCCAGCCCCACTTCGCCAAAGGCAATCAGTCCTTTGGGCAAAGGCTTGTTGCGCAGCGAAGAGAGAATGGCCAGCAGAACGGGTAAATCGGTTGCGGTTTCGGTAATCCGGACCCCGCCTACCGCATTTACAAAAACATCCTGATCGTAGGTCGCCACGCCCGCGTGACGGTGCAGTACCGCCAGCAGCATGGCCAGGCGGCTGCCGTCAACGCCCAGCGTCAGGCGTCGTGGATTGGGAACATGCGCTGTATCGACCAGCGCCTGAATCTCGACTAGCAGCGGGCGGCTCCCCTCCTGGGTCGCAACCACGCAGGACCCCGGCACATTGTCGGTATGCTGCGACAGAAACAGGGCTGAAGGGTTGCTCACGCCCTTGAGCCCCTTGTCTGTCATGGCAAACACGCCCAGCTCGTTCACCGCACCATAGCGGTTCTTGAAGGCTCGGATCAGACGGTAGGACGAATCGGTTTCCCCCTCGAAATACAAGACCGTATCGACAATGTGCTCCAGGACACGCGGGCCTGCCAGTGTGCCGTCTTTGGTCACATGGCCGATCATGACCATGGCAACGCCGGTCTGCTTGGCAATGCGGGTCAGTTGCGCGGCGCATTCGCGCACCTGAGAGACCGACCCCGGAGCGGACGACAATTCTGCGGAATACAAGGTTTGTATGGAATCGATAACGGCAACGGCAGGCTTGTACTGTTGCAACACCGCCTGAATGCTTTCAAGCTGGATTTCCGCCACCAATTGCACCGCGCCGGTGGCCAGATCCAGCCGCTTGGCGCGCAGGGCAACCTGCTCTGCGGATTCTTCGCCGGTAATATACAGCACCTGCGTGCGCAGCGAGAGCGCTGCCAGCGCCTGCAGCAACAGCGTTGACTTGCCGATACCCGGATCGCCGCCGATCAGCACCACACCACCGGGCACCAGCCCACCACCGAGCACCCGGTCAAATTCGGACAAACCGGTAGGCTGCCTGGGTGTGTCGCGCGCTTCGATATCGGCTAAGTTCCTGACTGGCGCCGCTTCGGCCAGATGGGCGTAACGATTGGGCGTGGCCGGTGCGCTGCCCCGCTCTACGGTTTCCACCATGGTGTTCCACGCCTGGCAATGCGGGCATTGTCCCTGCCACTTGGCGCTAACGCCGCCGCACTCCTGACACACATACACCGTTTTTGCTTTTGCCATACTGCGCCTGATTCCCACTGCCCTGCAAGGGCTGTCATTAAATGAATAAACTGCTTGTGCAGCCACGTTACCGTCGCTGAAATGAATGATAAATACGGCTGCTAGTGGCACGATTTATCGTGCTGGCGGAACAGGTCGCAAACCGGCCCCACCGCGATCTTCAGCCAGGATCCTTGAAATAAACCCCAACGCAGCCATTGAGGGTTGACGCCGTTGCCGACGCGCCCGTGACAAGGCCGCAATGCAAGTGCACGAGGACCCTTATAGGGATGCGCCGCCGTCAACGCCCAGATTCTGGCCGGTAATATAGGCCGCCTCGTCGGAGAGCAAAAAAGCCACGGCGGCCGCGACTTCTTCCGGACGCCCCAGGCGCTTCATGGGAACGCGCGTGAGCAGTTGCTTTTCTTCGTCGCTGCCAGCCGGCTGGCCCTTGCGGAAAAATTCGGTTTCAATGGGGCCGGGCGAAACGGCATTGACGGTTATTCCATACTCAGCCAATTCCAGGGCCCAGGTTTTGGTACAGCCGATCAAGGCCGCCTTCGAGGCCGAATAGCTGGTACGCCCTGCCTTGCCGCCTGCCGCACGACTGGCAATGTTGACAATCCGCCCCTCGCGCCGTACTTTCATTGACTCGACAAAGGCCTGCGTCACCTGTACAGCGGCACGCAAATTGACATCATACGATTGATACAGAGAAGACAAATTGACTTCGCCCAGATTTTCCGCCAGCACGATGCCCGCATTGTTGACCACGGCATCTATCGGGTATTTCTCGCGTATCATGCGCAGCATTTCTTCGGTATGGCCGGCATCATTCAAATCACATTGATACAGAAAACCAGGGAAATCAATATCACTGACCTGTCGGGCAATACCTACCACATGGGCACCAGCATCGCTCAGACGACGAGTAATCGCCCAGCCAATACCCTTGGTGGCACCAGTTACAAGGACGCACTTATTTTTCAACGGATTCTCCTGAGTATTGAACATGGATCGGAACGCGTTGCGCCAATGCGCATAGCAGTTCGTAGGCAATTGTACCCGCGGCTGCGGCAACCTCGTCGATATGCGGGCCTTCATTGCCCCAGAGGGTTACCCAGTCACCCACAGCCGCATCGGGGATCGGGTCCAGATCAATGGTGAGCATATCCATTGACACGCGCCCCGCCAGCTGGGTTGCGACGCCGTTGACCCATGCCGGCGTACCGGACGGCGCGCTGCGCGGATAGCCATCGGCATAGCCGCAGGCCACCACGCCAATGCGCATATCGCGCGCAGCAGTATAGATTGATCCGTAACCCACGGTCTGCCCCTGCTTCACATGCTGGATGGAAAGCAAACGGGCCTGCAGCGTCATGGTCTGACGCAGTCCGAACTCCTGGCCAGTGGTATTGGCAAAAGGCGAAGAGCCATACAGGCAGATACCGGGACGGACCCAGTTGTCTGCAGCGCTGACAGCAAGCTGCGGATACCGCAACACGGCAGCCGAGTTACACAGACTGATGCTACCCTGACATTGGCCTATCGTATCGTGAAAGACCTTTGCCGGCGCATCGACCGCACCTTGTGCGCCGTCGGCATCGGCAAAATGCGTCATGAATCCAATACGCCCCACCTTGCCCTGCTGCTGCAAGGCCAGCAGATCCTGATGCGCTCGGTCAAACTGCTGTGGCGCAAAACCCAGCCGGTTCATGCCGGTGTTGATTTTCAGAAAGACGTCCAGTGGTGCTGCCAGGGTGCTGGCCTGCAGCATGCGGATCTGTTCAGGATGGTGAATGGTGCTGACCACTCGGTTCTTCTGCAGTTCGGGCAGGTCGCGCGTCTCGAAAAACCCTTCGAGCATCAGCAGCGGCCCCTGCCAACCGGCCTCGCGAGCGCGTACCGTTTCCTGCAGATCCAGCATGGCCAGCCCGTCGGCCTGCGCAAAACCGCCAATGGCCGTCTCCAGCCCGTGCCCATAGGCATTGGCCTTGATAACGGCCCAGATATGGGTTGCGCCCATCGGCGCCGGTTGCATGCCGCCCGTAGCGGCGGCCGGGGCTTGCCGGGCATTGCCAAGGTATTGCCGGATAACGCTCAGATTGTGAGACATGGCCTGCTGTGATATCACTGCCCGGATGGGACGCGGCATGGTGTGGCTCCACTAGTCAATTTCATCGTACTTGAACGATCAGCGTAAATTATAATCATTGCGTCACCACATTAGCGCGTATTCATGTCCGTCGATCATTATGAGAATTTCCCGGTAGCATCCATACTGCTGCCTCGGCGCCTGCGCTCGGCGGTAACGGCCATTTATGCCTTTGCCCGACGCGCCGACGATATTGCCGACGAAGGCCAGGCCAGCGCTCAGGACCGTCTGAACCAGTTGAATGCCTTTGACCAGGCCGTGGTTCAGATGCAGGCCAGTCATTTTTCAGCCACGCATTTCGAAAATGTGCCTCAGTCCCTTTTTCTTGCCCTGCAACGCGAAATGCACCTGCACCAGTTGCCGGTCACGCCCCTGCGTGATCTGCTGGTCGCGTTCCGCCAGGACGTACGACACCAGCCGTTTCAGAACGACACGGACCTGCTCGACTACTGCCGCTACTCTGCCAATCCGGTAGGCCGGTTGATGCTGCATCTGTACCGCGTGACAGACGAATCTTCGCTGCAGCTATCGGATCATATCTGCAGCGCCCTGCAACTGATTAACTTCTGGCAGGATATCGCGATAGACACACAACGGCATCGCTATTATCTGCCGGCTGACCGGCTGGCTGCTCACGGCATGGCCCATGCGGACCTTGAGAACCGGCAACTGAATCGGCGCTGGCCGCAGTTAATGCAGGAAAACACCGCATTTGCACGTAAAATACTGCTTGCCGGTGCGCCGCTGTGTTCACGACTGCGTGGCCGGCCAGGCCTGGAGCTGCGTATGATCGTCCAGGGTGGTATGCGCATACTGGAAAAAATTGACGCCGTTGCGGGCGACGTCTTTGATCACCGACCAACACTGAATAAAAAAGACTGGGCCCTGATTGTATGGCGCAGCGTACGAAATAATTATTATGACACCTGACCAATATTGCCAAGAGAAAGCGGCGCGCAGCGGCTCGAGCTTTTACTACGCCTTTCTGTTTCTTCCTGCGCAGCAGCGCCGGGCCATTACGGCCGTGTATGCATTCTGCCGGGAGGTGGACGATGTTGTCGATGAATGTACCGATCCCTCGGTTGCCCGCATCAAGCTGGCCTGGTGGAGCAAGGAAATAAACAGTCTGTTCGCGGGGCGAGCCGAACACCCGGTGGCGCAGGCGCTGCAACCGCACCTGAGCCCTTTCGGGCTGCGCGAAGAACAGTTCCAGGCCATTATCGACGGCATGCAAATGGATCTGGACCAGACCCGCTATATGGATTGGCCCGGCCTGCGCAAGTATTGCTGGCATGTGGCCGGCGTGGTTGGTCAGCTGTCGGCGCAGATTTTTACCTACCAGAACAGCGATACCTTGGCCTACGCCGAAAAACTCGGTCTGGCATTACAAATGACCAACATCATTCGCGACGTCGGTGACGATGCCCGGCGTGGACGTATCTATCTGCCGATTGATGAGCTGCAGAAACATAATGTCAAGGCAGCCGATATTCTGAACAGCAAGGAAACCGACGACTTTCGCGCACTGATGGCCTTTCAGACTGCCCGCGCACGCCAACTGTACCAGGAAGCTGCCGAACTGCTGCACGAGCAGGACCGCCGCGCACAACGCCCGGGGCTGATGATGGCGGCCATCTACTACACCCTGCTGTGTGAAATTGAAAAAGACGGCTGGCCGGTGCTGACCAGCCGCATTTCCCTGACTCCGCTGCGTAAGCTGATGATCGCCTGGAAAATCTGGGTAGGCGGCGGCAAGGGATTCATCCGTAAAATGCGAAAGCTGGATGTCCCCCAACGCTGACCACTTCCGACCGCGCGTTGCCGTCGTGGGTGCAGGCTGGGCGGGCCTGGCCGCCGCCTTCACCCTCAAGCGCGCGGGCTGGGACACTGAGGTATTCGAACAATCACCGGTACTTGGCGGGCGCGCCCGCAAGGCGGTGATTGCGCGCCGCGGTCTGGTGCTTGATAACGGCCAGCATCTGATGCTGGGCGCCTACCGCCACATTCTTGAGCTCATGCGAGAAATTGGCGTCGATAGCAACCAAGCCCTGCTGCGGCTGCCGCTGCAACTGACCACGCTGGACGGCGCGTTGCATCTGGCAGTCAATACGGCACATCCAGGGCCTCTGCGACTGCCCCTGGCGCTGCTTCGCATGAAAGGCCTGAGCATCGGCCAGAAATACGTCCTGTTCCGAACGCTATTGCAACTGCAATTGACTGGGTGGCATGTGGCGCCCGATACCACCGTCCTGGCCTGGTTGCAAAAACAGCGCCAGCCGACCGCACTGATCCGCCTATTCTGGGAACCCTTGTGCATTGCCACGCTCAACACGCCGATTGTCGATGCTTCAATGGCGCTCTTTGCCGTCGTGCTCAGGGACAGCCTGGCCGCCGGTGCAGATGCCAGCGACCTGATCCTGCCGCGCGTCGATCTGAGTGCCCTGTGGCCTGAAGTGCTGGCGCCACAGCTGATGATTCATGCCAACACGCCGGTGCATGGCTTGAGTGCCGCGCCAGGCGGCTACCAGTTGCACACGGGCAACCGCCCCTCCAGGCAACTGCGCCAGGCGCCGGATAACCCGCATGCCGGGCATGATCAAGGCCAGGAAGGCGACGCCATTTTCGATGCCGTGATCCTGGCCACGCCGGCGCGCATATGTCATCGTCTGCTATCGCGGCTCATGCCCAGCCAGGAGGACAACCTGACCGACGCAGCGATAACAGACGAACATGCGCAGCACGCCCGAGGCGACATCGATAGGCTGCAACAGGCCGCGTTGGCAGAAAAGTCTACGTTACTGGAGCAGTTGAATGCCTTCCAATACCACGCGATTGCCACATTGACCGTGTTCCTGACGCAAGCCTTTCCCCTGGCCGGCTGCATGTATATGCTGAAGGAAAATCGCCAGGCCGGCCACGACGGGCAGTGGCTATTTAATCGCAGCCGGTTCATGCACCCGGACGCTGCCATCGTGTCGGTAGGCACTGCGTCCGCCGGCGCGCCAACACCGGATAGCGCCAATGACCGCTTTGCCCATGCAATTTCAATTGTAATCAGCCATGCAGACCATCTGATCGGCACGGACCGGCAGAGTATTGCCAATGCGATACTCTCCCAGGTTCGCGATCAGTTGCCCACCGGCGTTACGCTGCCGGCAGTCACGGGTTTCGAACTAATCATGGAAAAGAGAGCGACGTTTGCAGCCACCCCCGGGCTGGCGCGGCCAGACAGTGTGACGCCCTGGCCTGGCCTGTTCCTGGCCGGCGACTGGACCGACACCGGCTACCCGGGTGTACTCGAAGGCGCTGTCATCAGTGGGCTGGCTGCAGCACAGGCAGCACAGGCGTCATTAGTCAGCAAAAGCACACCTGCAAATCGTTGATGCCACGCCATCAAATTGGTGAGATCAACACGCTGTGCAGCAGACCAACCTCCCATCACCTCATTTGAGCGTTCCAGACTCAGAACTCAGCCCGCCCGATTCAGGCAGTATGCTGGCTGGCGCGCCATGCGCGCGCAGATAGCATCGCCATTGCCCCCATCCATCACCAAAAAGCGGCAGGGCCTGCTACTATCGCCCGGAGGAACCGCGGCGTTTGGCGCCCATCAGAGTCGTGCGCTCATGCGTTTCCGTGGCAAGGCGCTGACGCACCCGCATCAGGTCTTTCCAGCCAATATATCCGATTAGAGAATTATCACTACGCGATACGACAGGCAAATGAGCGACGTTGGCATGCACAAGTTTATCGACCAGCCCTGCCAGGTATTCGTCGGGATACGCAAGCGTGATTTTTGTTCCCTGCAGCAGCTCACCTAAAGTCTGGTTACGGTGCCGGCCCGCCCGTCTCCAGGCCAGAACGGAAGGTGGATCCACAATACCAAGTACATTGCCTTCCTGGTCGACTACCGGAAAGCTCGGGTGCCGGGTTTGCGGCGACGTCAGGAAACGTACAGCACCATGCAGCGTCATGGCAGCCGGCACGCTTATCACATCTGTGGTCATGACATCCCGCACATGCGTCAGCTCGAACGGATCGACACGATATTCACGCACAATATGATGACCGCGTCTGGCAATTTTTTCGGTCAGAATGGAACGCTTCATCAGCAGCACCGTCATTGCATGAGCCGTCACACAGGCCACGATCAGTGGCAACAAAGCATGGACATTGCCCGTGAGCTCGACTGCAAAAAAAGTAGCGGTCAACGGAGCCCGCATGGTTCCGCCCATCATGGCAGCCATGGCCAGCAATGCCCAGAAACCGGGACTGGCCTCGGGCAGGAAACCACCTAATGCCGCCCCCATTGCCCCACCCATGATCAGTAGCGGCGCCAGCACGCCGCCCGAGGTGCCCGAACCCAGTGCGACCGACCAGATAATTGCCTTGACGACCAGTAATGTGACCGCCGCTGTCCCCAACATGTGACCGTCGAGCATGGCCGTTATATTCTCGTAGCCGACCCCCAGCGCGCGCGGCTCGAACAATCCGCCAATACCCACCACCAATCCGCCAATCATGGGCCACCACATCCAGTGTATGGGAAGCCGCTGGAATCCATCCTCGCAGGCATAGACCAATTGCGTGAGCAGCCCGGAGAGCAACCCCGCTACGATACCGATCACGATCCATCCCGCAAATCCGGGCAGACTGGTCAGCATTGTCCCGTCAAAAGGAAACAGCGGCCCGGCCATTCCCAGCATGCTGCGCCCCAGTTCAGCAACTGTAGCGGCGACAACAACCGGGATGAAGCTGCGCGGACTCCATTCGAACAATAACAGCTCGACCGCAAGCATGATCGCAGCAATGGGCGTTCCAAACACTGTTGTCATACCTGCGGCAGCACCGGCCACCAGCAGCGTCTTGCGCTCACTGTCCGAAACCGGCAACGCCTGCGCAATCAGCGAGCCAATTGCACCCCCTGTCATGATGATCGGCCCCTCTGCGCCGAATGGCCCACCGGTACCAATCGCTATGGCAGACGATAAAGGCTTGAGCACTGCCACTTTGGCGTCCAGGCGCGAGCGGCCCAGCAATATGGCCTCGATTGCTTCCGGAATGCCATGTCCACGAATTTTTTCACTACCGTAACGGGCGATCAGCCCGATCAGCAGGGAACCGATAACGGGAATGCATACCGCCCACAAGCCGAGCGAGGCATTCTCAAGTTGCGGTTCCGAGAAAGAAAACTGACCAAAATAGGCCAGATTGGTGCATAGCCGGATCAATTGCAATAGCAAAAGGCCGGCGCCCATCGCAGCAACCGCCACTGGGATGGCGATAACAATAATAAAAAGAACTCGTTTATCCGTTGAAAAATCGCTGAGCTGTCGATTACGGATGTGTTTGATAGTCATGAAAAATAGACGGATATAAAAACGGCGTCTACAACAGAGGCCGGGAATTTGAAGGTGGTTTCAGAATCAAGCTGGCAGAAAATTTCCAGAAGCGCGTTATTATATCGTATTACGATGTAATAATCCGGCCGGGCATCTGATACACTGAATACTCCCACTGCCGTTCCCTCTACAGATATAACCCGCTGCCATGCCTCACGACTCGCTTGACCAATCCGATTACACCGCCCTGGCTGAATTTCGTTATCTCATACGGTGTTTTCTGCAGTTCAGTGAAGAGCGGGCCAAATCCGTGGGGCTGACAGCCAGACAGCACCAGGCACTGTTGGTTATCAAGGGATATGGGAAGGGAGAGCCCATTACGGTCGGCACTTTGGCTGACCGGCTGAGGATAAAACATCATAGTGCAGTCGAGTTGGCGAACCGGCTTGCAGAAAGCGGACTTGTCCAGCGGCGGGCAGATCAGGCGGATCAGCGCAAAGTACTATTGCAACTGACTTTGCTGGCTCAGGAACATCTGGCCGCTTTGTCTGCAGCACACCGGGACGAGCTCTCGCGCATCAAGCCCATGCTCAGACGTTTGCTTGATCCAGCGGACAATCAACCGTAGCGGCAAAACACGGATCCTACAGTTTGGTTTCCCGCGGCCGAATCAGCCCGGAAGGCATCGTGTTGTCCGCCGCAAGCCTGGGTGCCACAAGCAAAGGCACAAAACGATAGAGATACAGGCCGAACGCGACAATCCATGCCGTTGCCGACAGATGCAACATAGGCAGGGTAACAGCAGGAATCACTAAGGCGATCAGGCGCGCCACGGTCGCGATGAAGACCAGGATATAACTGCTGACAATCAGGCGATCTGCCTTCAGGGCGCGACCCGTATGCCCCAGCGCTGTGCGCGTTATCATGCCGATGATCATGATGGAGAATCCGCCCATGGCGATGACATGCATATATGCAGCCTGACGCGCCAGCAATAGCGGGCGCCATCCAATGAAATAGCAGGCGGCCAGCAACAGGCCGATGCCCATGAAAAACCACGCAAGGTACAGCACCCACAGCAATGGCACGCGTACCACAGCTAGCGGCTTCCATTGGACTAA
>JBOIGK010000784.1:0-1970 GCA_050742695.1 Advenella sp.
GCCTTAGGCAGGACACTTCCTGCGTCGATATCGTCAGCGTTCCGGGCGCCTTTGAAATTCCCCTGCACGCCAGGCTGCTGGCCGAAAGCGGCCGCTACGCAGCAGTAGTCGCAGCCGGGCTGGTGGTCAATGGCGGCATCTATCGTCATGAGTTTGTGGCCCAGGCCGTTATTTCAGGACTGATGCAGGTTCAGCTGGAAACCCGCGTACCGGTATTGTCTTGCGTGCTCACACCACGTGAACTATTTGAAAGCGAAGATCAGCATCGCTTTTTCTTCGAGCATTTCCAGATCAAGGGCAAGGAAGCAGCACAGGCGTGCATCGCAACCGTTGCCTCGCTGCACGACCTGACTCGTACAGCGCTTTCACAACAACAGTAAGGCACGGCGGCGTCCCCTTATCGTTACGCAATGCAGTCCACTGCCCTGCCTTTGGGCTGCATTGCTAGAAAAACTTTTGCAACCCCTCGTCTTGCAGCGCTTTCTGCACACCAGCGTCCTGCTCCATGCTTTTCATGAAGCGCGTCAGGTTGGGTAGACCATCAATTTTGAGACCTACGTTTTTAGTCCAGCGCGTCATGACGTACAAAAGCGGATCAGCCACAGAACGTGCGCCAGTGAGCCAGTCCTGGCCCGCCAGCTGCGCGTCCATTATTTCAAGTAGATTATGAACCTTCGTACGCGCATTGGCCTTGGTCATGTCAATCGCGGCCTCGTCACCCAGATACGATGTCGTACCAAATAACGGTTTGAAAGTCGGGTGGATATCCGAAGTTGCTATGCCCAAAGCATAATTTATCTGCGCGCGACTCCTGGTACTGCCGTCGCCATTGAGTTTGGATTCTGGAAAGCTGTCCGCAAGGAAATTCAAAATGGCTACGTTCTGCGTGAGCACCCGGCCATCAATTTCGAGCACGGGCACCGCACCGGCTGGATTTAACTTTTTGAATGCCGGCTCTTTACGCTCAGCGCCAGAGTGATACGCGATGTCATATGGCGCACCAATCCATTCCAAGACAATATGGCTGGCTAGCGAGCAGGCACCTGGGGACGCGTGTAATTTAAGCTTCATTGTAAATTATCCAAATATAAAATCGAAACAGAAGGGGCATCTGGGAAAGCGCGTATCAGTAAAATAGTTCGAGAGACAATAAGATATGCAAGACATTTTTATGACAACGTCGATACACAGCAAAGTCGGCTCATCTGCTGTAAAACCAATATTTCAGTTGCCCCGAGATAGATACAGACAAAGGATAAAGTCACTCACTGGGGGCCACGCACATTTGTTGCTGCTCAGTCACCTCATCAATGCAGACTGGACTTCCAATGGGATGCTAACACCCCCAACCTTAATTAGAACAGAAAAACCCTTCTTGCATCAGGACGGTTTGTGCAAAAGATGTTGGCTATCGTTGTTTCGGATAGTCGGTAACAACATCGATTTATTACAGTTGTAAAGCGTTTCTTACCCGGGTTATTCAGCAAGGCAAGAGTGCCCACCGCAACTGCGCTGTCTTTTCTTTGACAGTTATCGTTTAAGGCGAAGTACAATGAATCATCAATCCAACCAGGAGGATTCGTTATGGACATCGCATATTCAAAGTTCGGCGGAGCAACTGAAATAATTAATGCTGATGAAGACTTGGACGACGCTGAGCCAATAACCTTAAAAAAAGAGCTGGTGTTCGCATTGAGGCTCCCTATGGCGGACACTAACGAAGATAACCTGACATTAGAGCAGAAACTCGATGCGATACTGAAAGGCGCAGACATTGATCCGGCATCGGTCAAATTAATCGGTTGATCTATTACTAAATGCAAAATGGGTATAGCTCTCCCTAAACCTTAAACTGAATGCAATAGAGAATGACTAGGTACACCGTAGAAATCACCGATGAAATTACCGAAGAAATGAGTGAGGTAATCGGGGCTGGCCTTAACGCCTACAACGATGAAATAGCAAAATAC
>JBOIGK010000785.1:0-5316 GCA_050742695.1 Advenella sp.
CCCGACCATGGTCCCATTGCTGGTGCTCGTGGCGGTCGCAACATTTCTGCCTGTATCCGAAATATCACAGGTAAGTCGCCAGTTGGCTGATACCGTAGCCGCCAGTCGGCGGCTGCATGTGGTGCATCAAGAGCCCGTTGCTGTCAGGAATGGGCCGGCCCGGCTCGTGCCAACACAGCAAGGGCTATCGATCAATTTCGATAAGGTAGGCTTTCGGTATACGCCGGTCTCGCGCCTTACTCTGGATGGGCTTTCCTTTTCCCTCCCGCCCGGTACGACCACCGCACTGGTAGGCGCTTCCGGGGCTGGCAAAAGCACCATTGCCAACTTGCTGCTGCGATTCTGGGACGTTAGTGCGGGAGCAATTCGCATCGGCGACACTGACATCCGCCAACTCGAACTGGATAACCTGAGAGATCATGTTGCCCTGGTAACACAGGACACCTATTTGTTTAACGACACGCTGGCAGCAAACATCCGGCTCGCCCGTCCGGATGCAAGTGAGGCTGAGGTACGCCACGCGCTGGCATCCGCAGCGCTATCAGCGTTTGTTGCATCGCTGCCGCAAGGCCTGGACACGCTCGTTGGTGAGCGCGGCACGCAGCTGTCCGGAGGGCAACGACAGCGTATTGCCATTGCACGTGCCTTTTTGAAGAACGCGCCCATTTTGATACTTGATGAGGCAACGTCGCATTTGGATAGTCTGAGTGAAATGCAGGTACGGGATGCGCTTACTTTGCTGATGCGTGAGCGCACCACCTTGATCATTGCCCACCGGCTGTCGACCATTCGCGACGCTGACCAGATCCTGGTTCTGGATGATGGAAAACTGGTTGAACAGGGCACGCATGATGCATTGCTTGCCCAGTATGGCCCATACGCGCGCTTGATCCAGCATCAGGAGCAGAGTATTGTTAGCTGATGCGGGTTGCCGCGTGGTAATCCCGGTTCTGTCGTTATTTGCAAGCTGAGTGCGGTGAGAGCTTGAAGGAGGCGTGATGATCAGCAGTCCGGACATTTTTGTCCAGATTCTGTACAAGTGGGACGAAGCCAGTAAGCAGACTGCGAACTTGCGGCCGGTCAACAGCACAGCGGCCTTGCTTACCTGGACGGTTCTGCCGCTTCCCACTGACGAATGCGTTCCAGAGCCGATTATGCGGGCGGTTACAGAAACCGCGACGACAAGCGGCACGCTTGCCTTTCGATTGCTTTTTAACGTAGACCTCCCAGATGGTCTGACGGTGCATCCGGCGCCCCGAGCCTGGTTCGGAAGGAGAGTCGTGGAGGGCTTGCTCCGTTGCTGGCCTGCGAATATTGCGACTGCTATAACTCCTCATGCTGCAATCGAAATGTTCTTTCAGAATTGGCATTTGCAAGACCAGGCTGCACTGGTACAGCGTAATGATACCCTTTCCCACCAGAGCATGGACCACTTAAGGCGTGCGAGAGACTGGCGTCGTCACGACTTTCCTGCAGATGCGCGGGTTTTGATCGCGCCGGCGGTCGATGGAGAGGGCGTTCTGTTCGTAGCTGCGGATGTGCACGAGCTTGAGGGCGTCTTGCTCGCGGTAACCGACAGGCTGAGAGTCGCAGGACTAGAGGTCACCATCGAGCATCGGAGCGAGTGAATTAGCCTTTTTCCAGAAGCCTGACATAAAGGGGTTCTTGACCCAGTAGGTTGACAAATGAAATTGGATTATCCATCTTCAAGTCCCTTTCATGAAAAATTGTTATACAAGGTTTTTTTCCTGAGATATCCCTCTATTCCATGTTTGCCATCTTCTCCTCCGATGCCGCTGAGTTTGTAGCCGGAGTGAAATGCGTGTACGCTCTCGCCGGCACCACGGTTTACAAAAATCTCGCCAAACTCCAGTTCCGCAAGACAGCGCATAATGTTTCTGTTGCTTTGCGTAAATACATAGGCGGACAACCCATACTTGCTTTGGTTGGCAAAGGTAATCGCCTCGGTTAGCGAAGATATTCTCATTATCGGTGCAATGGGTCCGAAGGTTTCCTCCTGCATTATTTCCAGATCATTTGACGTTACTTCCAGCACCGCCGGATAGAACCAGTTCCCGTTGGTATGTGCAGGAGCAGGTCTAGAACTGGCGTTTAAATCGAGCAATACCTTCGCCCCTGAGCGACATGCGCGATCCAGTATTGCCTGCAACTTGCCAACCTCTGGCTGGCTGGCCCTTGGACCCAAATCTACTTGCTCCAGAGGATCGCCGATCCGCAGATTGCGAACTGCCTCAACAAATTTCTCTACAAATTTTTCATAAACCGCATCTTCTATATACATACGATCATTTGCAGTGCAAACTTGTCCCCCATTGACAAACTTCGCTTGAATTGCGGCCTGCACCGCTTTGTCCAAATCCGCGTCCGCCAGTACGATAAAAGGGGCTTTACCGCCCAGTTCCAGGCGAATGGATTTAATATCATGGCTGGCCGCCGCGTAAATTTCACGGCCAGCTCTCACGCTCCCTGTCATGGAGACCAGACTGACGTCTGGGTGTTTGACCAGATGCTCGCCAACTGTGCGACCAGCTCCTGTGACCACGTTCAGGACACCGGCTGGAATGCCCGCCTGGCGCGCGAGTTCGGCCAGGGCGAGCGCTGTTAAGGGAGTGAGCTCATGCGGTTTGATAACAATCGTGTTTCCGGTGACCAATGCCGGCCCCACTTTTCTGGTAAACAGTGCTATAGGAAAGTTCCAGGCGGTGATCCCTGCGACGACACCATAGGGAACGCGGTAGATCGTGATAAATTCATCTCTGGTATCCCCCGGCAGAATTTCTCCTTCCAGGCGACGCGCAGATTCGGCGGCGTGCTGCAGAAACGAGATTGCAAATGACACCTCTGCACGCGCTTCTGCTAGCGGTTTTCCTTGTTCTTGCGTAAGAAGCAGGGCAAGCTGCTCAAGGTGAGCGTCAATCTGCTCGGCAAAGGCATATAAATGGCGCGCGCGCTCGGGAGCCGGGGTGGCCGACCACGCCGGAAATGCCCTTAGCGCAGCCGAGACCGCGGCATCTGTCTGGGGCGCCGAGGTTTCATTGATTTGGCCGATTTCCTGGCCATCAACGGGATTGGTTACAGCAATAGTGTCGCCGTCTGCAAATACCCATTGATTCTCGATGAAAATGTGTTGCTCTGCAATGCCGAAGCATTCCGTTAATGTGCTCATTACTATCTCCTGGTTTATCTTCCCTCGAAAGCCGGTTTGCGTTTTTCCTGGAATGCTTTCCGCCCTTCGATTCTGTCATGACTGTCTCGAAGAATTCCAAATACAAATGCCTCATGTTCAATCGCGTGGTTCAACGGCATATCCATTCCATCTTCAACCAATTTTTTAATTGCACGGACCGAAAGTGGCGCATTCGCCGCAATGCGATTGGCCGTGGCTATCGCCTGCGACATCAGTTCGGCGTCGTCCACGAGATGACTGATCAAACCGATGCGATGCGCTTCGCTAGCGTCTACGATGGTGCCGGTCAGGAGCATATGCATGGCGTTTGAAAGCCCGATAATTCTTGGCAGCCGCTGTGTTC
Source organism: Advenella sp. (assembly GCA_050742695.1). Taxonomy (GTDB): domain Bacteria; phylum Pseudomonadota; class Gammaproteobacteria; order Burkholderiales; family Burkholderiaceae_B; genus Advenella. The sequence continues at coordinate 3,552 of JBOIGK010000785.1, forward strand.
CGGCGCCCCCCGGGATGCTGCCAATGCACACTTCAGGCAGGCCGAATTTGGCATTTTGGCTGGCAATCCGCAGGTCACATGCCAAGGCCAATTCCAGCCCGCCGCCGATGGCAAAACCATTAATGGCACACACAATGGGAATTTTCACCTGGTCCATTCCGTCGAGCAGATGTGGTGCGGTCTCGGCGCCAAATGTCAATTGCGCAATCCCTTCTTTTGGAGGCATGGTTTTTTTTAGATCAGATCCAGTGCAAAAGGCACGTGTACCGGAAGCGGTCAGAATAACGCAGCGCAGTGTGGGGTCCCGGCTGATTTTAATCCAGCAATCGCGCAATTCCGCCAAGGTTTCAGGGGCGATTGCGTTCATCGCCTCTGGTCGATTTAATGTGATAATGCCAATCGCATTCGTGACTTGATAAAGTAAACTCATCGTTTCTCCTTGATATTCGGCTATTTGATAATGTCCGCAGTGTAATAAGTTTCGATTTGCTCGGCCGAAAATCCGTTTTTTTCAAGTATCTCCCTGGAGTGCTGCCCGCAGGAGGGTGGCATATCGTGCGGTTGTGCATTGGACGACATGCTGTTCACCGGGAAACCGACTGTCTTGATGGGACCGAATTCGGGGTGATCAAAACTGGTAAAAATACTGTTGTGGATGGCTTGAGGGTGTAGTTCAACATCTGAGTATTGCGCGACTTTGGCACACAGAATGTCTGCACTGCGCAATTTGTCCATCCAGTAGGCGGTTTTTCTCTTGCGGAATGCGTCATTCAGAATCTGTCGCATGAACTGCCGGTTCTCGACTCGTGACGATGAGCTGGCCAGTCTTTCGTCATTCGTAAATTCGGAAATATCCACGGCGTCACACAAACGTGTCCAGCGATCACCGTTATAGGCAGCGATCATGATCCAGCCATCTTGAGTTTGAAAGGCTTCATTGGGAGCAGAATAGGGCGCAGCACTGCCCAGGGGCTGTGGCAAACTTTTTTGATGAAAGAAATTTGTCAACGTCGTCTGCTGCAACACCAGAGCGGCGTTCATCAGGCTGACGTCAATGTGGCCGCCCACCCCACCTTTCGTTTTGTCCAGTAGTTTGGCAAGAATGCTCATGCAGGCGACATAGCCGGTGGTGACGTCAACGATAGGCGCCTGCACTTTGCATGGCTCCTGAACATCGGGGTGACCAATCAGGCTCATGAGGCCGGTGTCCGCTTGCAGGATTCCATCTACGCCTGGACGCTCCGAAAAAGGTCCCGACTGACCATACGCCGAAATAGAACAATAAATCAAATCCGGCCTGGTTTCAGCCAACCGTTCGTAGCCAAGACCCAGTCGATCCATGACACCGGGCCTCAGACTTTCAACCACAATCTGGGCATTTGCACAAAGTTGTCTGGCCAGATCGCGACCCTGTTCTTTTTTCAAATCGATCACAATGGATTGCTTGTTGCGATTGAAACCATAATAGGCAGTGCAGTCCTCTCCGATCCAGCCGGGCCCCAACTTACGCCCAAGTTCTCCTCCTGGGGGTTCTACCTTGATAATCTCCGCGCCCATGTCCCCTAGCAGCATGGTACACATTGGTCCTGCTCCTACATGAGTAAAGTCAAGTACTTTGACGCCTTTAAGAATCTTCCTAAACATACATGCCTTTTCATTCGGTTGAATTATTGCTTCGTGGACAACTTGTTGTCTTTTGCGACTTTCTGCCAGAGAGCGAGATCACTGTCGATGATTTTGCCAAGTTCCTCCGGTGTGCTTTTAC
>JBOIGK010000786.1:0-7502 GCA_050742695.1 Advenella sp.
GCTACTTAATCAATATAATCAACACGATCGAAATCGGGCAGTTAATCCCTGATGCCCACTCAGGTTTGGTCATTCAGGTGGCAGGCACTCATATGTCCGCCGGCCACTGCTTTGAGCAGCGGGACTTCGGCACGGCAGCGAGGCATGACATGCGGACAGCGTGGATGAAAATGGCAGCCCGCTGGCGGATTAAGCGGACTGGGTATTTCACCCTTGATAATCGAAAATACTTTCTTGCGATCCCGCATTTTGGGAATCTCGGCCAGCAGGGCCTGGGTGTAAGGATGATTGGGTTTGCTGAAAATCTCGGCAACCGGGGCCTGTTCCACGATGCGACCCAGATACATGATCACCACGCGATCGGACAAATGCTCAACCACACCCAGGTCATGACTGATAAACAGATACGTCAGGCCCAGTTGTGCGCGCAGTTGCATGAACAGATTCAGAATCTGCGCCTGAATGGATACGTCCAGAGCGGCAACGGCTTCGTCACAGACCAGCATATCGGGCGCCACGGCCAATGCCCGTGCGATACCGATGCGCTGGCGCTGACCGCCGCTGAACTGATGCGGAAAACGGTTGCGCAGGCTGGCCGACAAACCGGCGCGCTCCAGCTGTTCAGATACATACTGGTCCAGGCCGCGCGCCGATACCATGTTGTGCAGTCGAGGAGACTCTCCCACAATTTCGCGCACGCGCATGCGCGGATTCAGGCTGGCATAGGGGTCCTGGAAAATCATCTGGATTTTCAGGCGGGCCGCCTCGGCCTCATGCCTGGGCAGCGTTTTAAGGTCCTGGCCGTTGACCAGCACCTGACCGGCTGTCGGCTCCATAATACCGGCCACCATCCGGCCCAGCGTCGACTTGCCACAACCGGATTCGCCCACCAGGCCGACTACTTCGCCTTTGGCTATATCCAGACTGACATCATCCACGGCACGCGTAAGCGCCGAGGGACGCGTCAACCTGAGTTTTTGCAGCCAGGGATCCAGTATGCCGTCACTGGCATGACCAAAGGTCTTGGACACATGGCTGACCCGCATCAGCGGCACTTTTATTGCATCTGTCATAGGGCCACTTCCGTTTCGGGAACAGCGCCCGGATGATAGCAACGCACCCGATGACCGGCCGCCAGTTCATCCAGCGCCGGCATCGTGTCACAAACAGCGGTACGTCGCGGGCAGCGCGACGCGAACGCACAGCCGGCGGGCAATGACAGCAGATTGGGCGTCATGCCCGCGATCTGCCGCAGTGGCTGCCCTCGTACATTATTGGCGGGCAGGCTTTGGATCAAGCCCTGGGTGTACGGGTGCTGCGGGTTGTCCAGCACCTGGTCTACCGTGCCGGCTTCCACAATTTTTCCGGCATACATCACGTGCAAATCATCGGCCAGCCCGGCAACCACCGACAGATCGTGGGTAATCCAGATCAGGGCCGTGCCGTAACGGGCCGACAATTTCTGTATTTCCGACAAGATCTGCGACTGAATCGTGACATCCAGCGCCGTCGTGGGCTCGTCAGCGATGATCAGATCGGGTCGCAGCAACAGCGCGATGGCAATGGCCACTCGCTGGCGCATGCCGCCCGACAACTGGTGCGGATAAGCCGACAATCGAGCTTCAGGACTGGGAATGCCCATCAGGCCCAGCATGTCGCGCGATTGTTCCCAGGCCTGTTTGTGGCTGATTTTTTCGTGCGCGCGCAGGGTTTCGATCATTTGCGTATCCACCCGCAGCACCGGATTCAATGTCATCATTGGATCCTGGAAAATCATGGAGATGCGGTTACCGCGCAGGCGACGCAGTTGCTGTTGCGGCAGGCGCAGCAGATCCTGTCCTTTGAACAGAATCTGTCCGCCAACGATACGGCCCGGCTCATCAACCAGACCCATGATGGAAAAACCCGTGACTGATTTTCCTGAACCGGATTCACCGACCAGCCCCAGAATGCGCCCAGACTCCAGTTGCAGAGATACACCGTCTACCGCCGGCACCTGGCCCGCCCGGGTCATGAAATGCGTGCGCAGATCGCGCACTTGCAGCAAAGGCGTCGTACTCATCGCTGCCTCCGCGGATTGAAAATTTCCCGCAGGCGATCGCCCACCAGGTTCAGCGCCACGATGGTGACCAGTAGCGCCACGCCTGGAAACAGGCTGATCCAGTACTGCCCCGAGAGCATGTACTGATAGCCGTTGGCGATCAGCAATCCCAGCGAAGGCTCTGTCACGGGCACGCCCAGCCCCAGGAAACTCATGGTGGCTTCCAGCGTAATCGCACGCGCAACCTGCAAGGTACCGATCACAATCAAAGGTGGCAGACAATTGGGCAGAATGTGCCGCAGCATGATTCGCCATTGGGGGATATTCAGGCTTTTTGCCGCCTCGACATATTCCTTTTGTCGCTCTGCCAGCGCCTGGCCCCTGGCGGTGCGCGCATAATAGGCCCACTCCAGTATCACAAGCGTCAATATCACATTGCCAATACCCTTGCCCAGATACGCCAGAATCATCATCGCAATCAGAATCGATGGGAACGACAGCATTAAATCCACCGTGCGCATGATAAAGCTGTCTACCCGGCCGCCGGCATAGGCCGACAGCACGCCCAATACTGTTCCGACCACGCTTGCAATAAGTGCCGAACCCACGCCGACCGTAAGACTGATACGCAGGCCATACAGGATGGCAGACAGCAGGTCCCGTCCCTGTCCATCTGTCCCCAGCCAGTAGTTATAGGTGCCGGCGCCGTTGGCACTGCCTGGCGCCAACCGCGAATCCAGGATATCCAGTTGCATCAGATCATAAGGATTTTGCGGTGTCAGCCAGTGGGCAAACACCGAACCGAAAGCCAGGAGCAACAGCAGCGCAAAGCCGACCACGGCACGTTTGGAAGAGAAAAAATCGGCCAGCCTTTCGCGAAATAGCGAAGGCTTGGGCGCAGCAATCACCGCTTGCACGGCAGACTCGGTCACCGGCTGGCTCATCGCGCGCCCTCCAGCCGGACTCGCGGATCAAGCAAGCGATAGGCAATATCCACCAGTAAATTGATGGTCACGAAAACACAGACAATAACCACCAGATAGGCCAGAATAACCGGTCGGTCCAGGCCATTGATACTGTCCAGGATCAGTTTGCCTGCGCCAGGCCAGGAGAAAATGCTTTCGGTCACCACGGCACCGGCGATGGTCGAACCAAACTCCAGCCCCAGTACGGTAATCAAGGGGATCATGATATTGCGCAGCACATGCACGCCGATTACCCGCAGATTGCTCAGGCCCTTGGCACGGGCAAAACGGATATAGTCCAGCGGCAGCACTTCCTGCACGCCGGCATAGGTAAGCCTGATGACAAGTGAAACCTTAAATAGTGCCAGATTGACTGCCGGCAACAACATGTGCCTCAGGCCATCGAGCGTCAGAAACGACCATTGATAGCCAAACAGCGTCACGGTCTGCCCGCGTCCTGACGAGGGCAACCATCCCAGGCTGACGCTGAACGCCATGATCAGGACCAGTCCAACCCAGAAGGTTGGCAGGGAAAAGCCCAGAATGCTGCCGGTCATGATGCTGCGGGAAACAATACTCTCTGAATAAAGGCCAGCGATCAGTCCCAAGGGCACGCCTACCACAATCGCAATAATCAGCGCAGCCGTTGCCAGCTCCATGGTCGCCGGCAATCGATGCAGCACCAGTTGCAGGGCCGGCTGGTTGTACACAAAGCTGTTGCCCAGATCACCCTGCACCGCACTGCCCAGGAAACGGAAATATTGCAGCCATAATGGCTGGTCCAGGCCCATCTGCGCGATGATGCGGGCACGGTCTCGCTGATCGGCATCGGGTCCGATCAGAATATCGATCGGGTTGCCAACCGCGTGCAGGCCGATAAAGACGATCACTGTCATCAACAGGATAATGAGCAGCGCCTGCAGGACGCGTTTAATCAGCCACAGCGTCATTGCTCCTCCACAGGCAAGGGCGGGCCAGCTGCAGTCCACTCATCGCCATCGAGCTCTGGCTCAGCATAGGCCTCCAGTTGCGCATAATAAGCGGCGACATCTTCCTGATACAGGGAGCCGGCAATGGCGCGGGCAATGGCCGATGCCCCCTCTGAAATGGCAGGGATATCGCCCGAGACCGTGCCATGCGAGGCCACGGCAGGGTAGCTGAAACAGTGAATATGCGCCAACCCGGGTGCATCCACGCCCGCGCGGGGCTGGAACTCGAAACCCGGCCCCAAATCGGGACAGGCAGCCAGTTCGGCATCTTCCTGCCCTGGCTGCGGTTGAAAACGCTGTGCCCAGGTTCGCACCAGCGGTGCCAGTTCGGCGTACTCCGGACGCAGGTGCCAGTCGATGTTAAAACCGGTGGCAAAAATGAGAAAATCCAGAACAAATGTACCCTTGGGCGTGGTCAGATAAATCACGTCCTCGCGCACGTCGATGTCCTGTACGGGACAGCCGACATTGAAGCGGGCATTGTGATGAGAAGCCACACGCAAGGTACTGCCTTTGGGCGGCGGCACTTGCTGCACATTAATGTAATGGCGAATACGCCACTTCCACTCGTCCGATAAGCCCGCATAGCCGTGCACCAGCCCGGGACTGCCGGAACCCTTGCCCTTGTTGATACGCGGAATCTCGTTACGCCGGATGATCATATCCACACTTTGGGCACCGGCTTCCAGCGCAGTGGCTGCGCTGTCCATGGCCGACGCGCCTGCACCGATCACCCCGACTCGTTTGCCGGCAAGCGTGTTGTAGTCAAAGAAATCCGAAGAATGCGCCCGCAGATGCGCCGGCACCTTGTCGGCAAACGCCGGATAGCCCGGCCCGCCCAGGCCATCGCGGCCAGTGGCCAGAATCAGGCGCCGGGCAGCCACCACTTTTTGGCCCTCAGGGGCCTGCAGCGTCAGTTCAAGATAATTATCAGGATGCAAATGGACATGACTAATGTGATGTTCATTGCGCACATCCACATTCATGACTTTGCGATACCAGCGCAAATAATCCATCCATTGCAAGCGTGGTATTTTATCCAGCGCCTCCCACTCCTGGCGTCCGTATTGCGCTTCAAACCACGCCCGAAACGTGAGTGACGGCAGCCCCAGGGCGGGCCCCGTCAACTGTTTGGGCGAGCGCAGAGTTTCCATGCGCGCCGTCGTTGCCCATGGTCCTTCAAAGCCAGCAGGCGCACGATCGAAATTACAGGCGTGCACACCCAGATTGCGCAAGGCAACAGCGGCAGTCAACCCCGCCATCCCGCCACCAATAATGGCAACATCGAGCAAGCGCTCACCCCCCACCACCCGAGGCTGCACCCAGTCCTTGCCGGGCAGGTCAAGACGGGAAAGATCTTCCTGCAAACGTGCTTCAAGGCCGGAGAGCCCGTCTTTTTCGGGTGGGTGATAACTCATTCTGCAACTCAATGGATAAATGCAAGGGTTTTCCCTTGCTGGTTTTATTTGATTATTACGCAATGATATAAAGGAATGCGTAACCGACCATTTTAAAGAATATGGACAGCTTAATATATATTATTTAGTAATTAATATATATCAATAATAATAAACAATGCCATGGAAAAAATGAGGGAAATACAACGCCAACACTGGCAAAACAAAAGCCCGGCCATGACATTGACCGGGCTCCAGTTCAAACAGGACAGTATTTCCTGGTTATTCTTCCACGTACCAGGTATCCTCAGAAAGCATGACCTGTTGATGGCCATAGCCAGCCGGCATCATGGGAAAGCAGTTCTGCTGCGGCTGCACTTCAACATTCAGGAAATAAGGGCCGTCATAGTCAAAGCAATCACGGATGGCATCTTCCAGTTGCAGCGGATCAGATACCGTGGCAGCACCCCAGCCAAAGGCCGTGGCCAGCGCGACAAAGTCAGGTATGGAAGCGTTGTAGCTATGGCTATAGCGCCCCTCGTGAATTAGCTCCTGCCACTGGCGGACCATACCCATATGCCGGTTGTTGCACAGGATCACTTTGACCGGCGTTTCGTGCTGGATTGCAGTCGATAGCTCCTGGATATTCATGAGTACGGACGCATCGCCACTGATGCACACCACCAGTGAATCCGGATTGCCCACCTGCGCGCCAATCGCGGCAGGCACGCCGTAACCCATGGTGCCTGCGCCGCCCGAGGTCAGCCAGCGATTGGGCTCACGAAACTTCAGGTACTGTGCAGCCCACATCTGGTGCTGGCCAACGTCAGTGCTCACAATAACATCCCGGCCTTCAATCAGGTCATTGACCGTTGCCAGCAAATGCTGCGGCAGAATCACGTCGTCCGACGGCGTAAAGCCAAGACAGTTGGCGCTGCGCCATTTTTCAACGCGCGTCCACCAATCGTCGATCAACCCGGGTTCGCGCTCCAGCGACTTGACCTCATTAAACAGTGACTTGAGCACCGGATAGCAGTCGCCCACCAGCGCGACATCGGCCCGCACCACTTTATCGATGGATGCCGGATCGATATCCAGGTGAATCTTGACCGCGTGAGGACAGAAGTCGGACAGGCGCCCGGTAATACGGTCATCAAAGCGGGCACCGATACACACGATCAGATCGGCATGATGCATGGCCAGATTGGCCTCCAGCGTGCCATGCATGCCCAGCATGCCCACGAATTGCTTGTCGTTGGCCGGAAAAGCGCCCAGCCCCATTAGCGTGAGTGTGCATGGTGCACCTGTGTAACTGACCAGATTGGCAAAGACCTCGCAGGCGTCCGGGCCGGAATTGATCAGACCGCCACCACCATAAAACACAGGGCGCTTGGCATTGGCAATAAGCGAAGCGGCGCGCTTGATGGCAGCCTGCATTACGGAAGAGGTCATTTGGCCAGCCGTATTTACAGCCGGCTCGATCACTTCGCTCTCGGGCTCCTGCGGCGCCTGCGCCATCTGGATATCCTTGGGAAAATCAATCAGCACCGGCCCGGGGCGGCCGGCGGCCGTCATGTTATAGGCCTTGGCCGTCATAGCCGCCACGTCTTCAACCCGCTTGATTTGGGCATTCCATTTGGTGACCGGCCGGGAAATACCCACCGCATCGCATTCCTGGAAGGCGTCGGTGCCGATGGCGCTGGTTGCCACCTGTCCGCTGATACACAGGACCGGGATCGAATCGCATAAGGCATCGAGCAACCCCGAGGTGGTATTGGCCATACCCGGTCCGGAGGTGACCAGTACGACGCCTGGCCTGCCGGTAGAGCGCGCGTACCCCTCGGCCGCATGCATCGCAGCCTGTTCGTGGCGAACCAGCACGTGATGGATGCGCGGCTCGGAATACAGCGCATCGTACAGCGGCAATACAGCGCCCCCGGGATAGCCGAAAATGGTGTCGACCCCGTTTGCAATCAAGGTTTCAAGCATCAACCGGGCACCATTGAAGGCGGGCGTATCGTTCTGGGGTGTGTTCATTATTCAAATCCAACTGACAGACAGGTTTTCATAGAGAAGCTTAAATAATATCCTTTTTGTCATGCACTGACAG
>JBOIGK010000787.1:0-2301 GCA_050742695.1 Advenella sp.
GATCTGAACCGTTCTTTCCAGTTGCTGTTCATGGTGATTATCGGCGGGCTCGGATCCATCGTAGGCAGTTTTTTCGGGGCGGCCTTCATCGTGCTGGTGCCCATTGCGCTGAACCGGATTCCTGAAATGCTGGGGCTGTCGCTGGGCGTGGATACGGCAGCGCATATCGAGCATATGGTATTTGGCGCGCTGATTGTGTTTTTCCTGATTGTCGAGCCGCATGGTCTGGCGCGCTTGTGGAGTATTGCGAAAGAAAAATTGCGGATATGGCCGTTTCCGCATTAGTTGTGTTCGGTTTGCTGTGCTGGATGTATTGAACAAATAAAACCTATCTGGATGAGAATCCGAGGAGAGAGACATGAAATTGCAAATGAAACAATGGATAGCCGCGCTGGGTGTTGCCGGTGTACTGGGTACGCTGCCGCTACAGGTGCAGGCCGCCGATGAACAATTTATCCCGTTGCTGACCTATCGCACGGGTTCGTTCGCCCCGTTGGGTATTCCGTGGGCCGATGGCAAGATTGATTACCTCAAACTGGTCAATGCGCGCGACGGCGGCATCAACGGCGTCAAAATCGCCTATGAAGAATGTGAAACCGCCTATGCCACAGACCGCGGCGTCGAATGTTACGAGCGCTTTAAAGCTGCTCATGGCGGCGCGTCTGGTTTTGATTCGCAGTCCACTGGTATTACATTTGCGGTTTCCGACAAGGCGCCGGGAGACAAGGTATCTATCGAAACGGTAGGCTATGGCTTGTCTCAATCTGCAGACGGCTCGGTTTTTGAGTGGAATTTTCCATTACTGGGCACCTACTGGACCGCCGCTGATGTGATGATTCAGGACATTGCGAAAAAACTGGGTGGCGAAGATAAGCTCAAAGGCAAGAAAATCGCCCTTGTCTATCATGACTCGCCCTACGGCAAAGAGCCGATCCCGTTGCTCAAGGCGCGCGCCGAAGCCAACGGTTTTGAACTGCAGCTTTATCCGGTAACGGCGCCAGGTGTTGAACAGAAATCCACATGGCTGCAAATCCGCCAGAAACGGCCTGATTACGTATTGCTGTGGAGTGCAGGCATCATGACGCCAACGGCCATACGTGAGGCGCAGTCTACTGGTTACGCCCGCGATAAGATCTATGCCATCTGGTGGGCCGGGTCTGAGGGCGATGTGAAGGATCTGGGCCAGGTGGCCAAGGGATACAACGCCATTACGATTCACAATACCGGTGAAGCCAAGGGCAAGGTATACGACGATCTGAAAACGCACCTGTTTGACAAGGGCAATGGTTCCAGCAAAAACACCTTGGGCACGATTGCATACACTCGCGGCCTGGTCATTTCTATGCTGCAGGTTGAAGCCATTCGCACTGCCCAGGAGAAATACGGCAAGGGCCAGCATATGACGTCCGAGCAGGTGCGCTGGGGATTCGAAAACCTGAACCTGACCGAAGAGCGCTTGAAGGAAATAGGCTTTGATCAAATCGTTAAACCGTTCAAGACTTCTTGCGCCAACCACGTTGGTGAAGACTGGGCCCGGATCGTCCAATGGGATGGCAGTAAGTTTGTTCCAGCTTCCGATCTGTATCAGGCGGACCAGAAATATGTGGGACCGCTGGTCAAGTCTGAAGCCGAGAAATATGCCCAGTCAAAGAAGGTCACTCCACGTGACTGCAGCAAGACTTCTTCCTGAGGGATGAGGCACGTCCACCCCCGGCGCGGTACGGTGCCGGGGGATGGGCAACCCATCAGACAGCACATAGCGGGATACCAATATGCAAACCACACCAACTGCAGCAGACGCTGCCGCCAAGCCGGAACCTGAAAGGCTCCTGCTGAATGTTAACGGTATTGAAGTGATCTATAACCACGTCATTCTTGTGCTGCGCGGCGTTTCGCTGGTGGTGCCGGAAGGCAAGATTGTCGCGCTGCTCGGCGCTAACGGCGCCGGCAAGACGACGACGCTGCGTGCAATATCGAATCTGCTCAAAAGTGAGCGCGGCGACGTAACCAAAGGGACGATTCATTACCAGGACGAACGCGTTGACAGCATGACGCCGGCTGACCTGGTCAAACGGGGAGTGATACAGGTCATGGAAGGCCGTCATTGTTTCGGCCACCTGACCATCGAGGAAAACCTGCTTACCGGCGCCTATACGCGCAAGGTGAGCAAGGGCGAGATTGAGGCATCACTGGACCGGGTGTATCAATATTTCCCCAGGCTCAAGCAGCGTCGCACCAGCCAGGCAGGCTATACCTCGGGTGGCGAACAGCAGATGGCGGCCATTGGGCGCGCCCTGATGG
>JBOIGK010000788.1:0-6606 GCA_050742695.1 Advenella sp.
TGATGTACCGAAGACGGTGCCGGTCCTCGTTGCCCAGCCACGCAGACAAATGAAAGGCGCGTTTCAGGTAGAGCCCGACGTCAAGCTCGTCCGTGTATCCGATCGCTCCGTGCAGCTGGACCGCCAGCTTTGAGACGGATACCGCGACCTGATTGGCGCGGGCTTTGACCAGACTGGCCACGGCCGAGAGCGTGATATCACCTTTGCAATAGGCAGTCCAGGTTTCCTTCAGAGACGCCGACAATAGCAGAATATGCATATAGGCATCGACCATCCGATGCTGTAAAGCCTGATTGGCGCCTATCGGCTTACCAAATTGTTCTCTGGTTTGCAGATAGTCCAGTGTCATGTTGAATGCCTGTGCAGAAATGCCCAGCAATTCGTGGCTAGCAACAAACCGACCCGCGTCAAGCGCTTTGTCCAGTGCCGACCTGACTTTGCTGCCACTGGCGACAATACGCTCCGGGGCGACGGCAACGTCAAACGTCAGGTGAGCCACGAACGAGCCGTCAATCCGACGCACACGCTCTATTGTCACGCCCTTATCGGCACAACTGACCCAAACCAGGACGTCATCGTCGCCCCGTGAACACTGTACTAACCAGCCGTCAGCGCCATTGCCAGGGCTGACCCATTTTTTACTTCCTTTTAACCTGAACAGCGAGCCCTCTCGCGTAAGATAGGTGGCCGCATCGCTTACATTCAGCTGGCCTGCCTTTTCCTGCCAGGCCAGGCCGCAAATCAGCTCACCCTGTGCGATACGCGTCAACAGATTGTTGACCGATTCCGATGGTTCCAGCTCAAGCAAGGCGATGGCGGGCATGATTGCGGCGGCAACGTACGGCTCGGGAATGGGCATTTGGCCGATCACAGTCGCAATGGCTGCAGCAGCATCAAGTCCGAGCCCCAGACCACCTCTTTGTTCCGGGATGAAAATTGAGGTCCAGCCGGTCGCTGCAAGTTTGCCCCACATCGGTTTATCAAAACCCGGGACGCTATCTCTCAGACGCCGCAATCTGGCCAAAGATGATTCGCTCTGAATCAGGCCGCGCGCACTTTCGGCAAATTCCCGGTTCGACTCCGCAATGAGCTCATTTATTTCAAACGCCATGAAGATTTGTCTCCTGTTGCCATCAAGCTGTTCTGTTTGTGTCCGTCTATAGTAAATCGATTCAATTGCCCAAGGTATAACAAAAGACGTCATTCAGATATCACACATTTGACATATCAAAACAGCCACACCTGAAATAGAATCAATAAAAACAATCATATTGGAGACAAACATGACAAAAGCCATTCGCTTCGCTGCAATGCTGCTGCTCGTACCCTCTGCAGCGGTGCAGGCAGCCTCTTTTCCCGAAAAACCGGTCACGATTCTTGTCCCCTATTCAGCGGGCGGCATCACAGATCAGATTGGACGCATACTGGCCGACAAGCTCGGCAAGAAATGGAATCAGCCTGTGGTCGTGGAAAACAAACCCGGCGCCGGTGCCGCGATCGGCACTGCGGCAGTGGCAAACGGCAAAGCGGACGGCTATCAGCTCCTGATAGGAAGTGTGGGGACCGTGACCAACCAGTTCATGCTCAAGTCTTTGCCGTATAAAACGCAGGATCTGGAGCCGCTGCTGCAAATTTCAGAAGCGCCCAATGTGCTTTACGTCAGATCATCCTTACCGGTGAAATCGGTCACTGAGCTGGTGGACTACGCCAAAAAGAATCCGGGCAAACTCACCTTTGCCAACTCCGGAATCGGCTCCAGCCCGCATCTTGCCGCTGCGCTTTTTCAGGATAAAGCAAAAATCAGCATTACCAATGTCCCCTACCGCGGGACCTCGGCTGCGATTGCGGATTTTCTGGGCGGGCAGGTAGATGCGTATTTTGACACCATGCAATCGATGCCCTATGTGAAACAGGGCAAACTCACAGTCCTGGGCGTCGCCGCTCAAAAACGCGTACCCAGCCATCCGGATGTTCCCACTATTGCCGAATCGGGTATCGCGGATGTGCTGGCCAGCAGCTGGTTTGGCGTATTCATTCCGGCCAAAACCCCTGAAGCAACAAAGACTGAAATAAGTAAGGCCATTACAGAAGCGATGCAAGATCAGCAGACAGCACAGAAAATTGAAAACCTTGGAACTGTGATTCAACTTCGCGATAGACAGCAGTTCAAACAATTTTTTGACAAGGAAACGCAACGATGGGGGGAGCTTATCAAACGCCTGAATATTGCGGGCAGTTAACATGAACACAACAATCAGTGAAAAAGACGCCCGCATAGCCGGCGACAGCCCTGTTAACTGGGATATCAAATCGTTGCGGATTTTTATTCTTGTGGCCCGCATCGGAAATCTCACCAAGGCGGGTGTTGAGCTGGGGATGTCGCAATCGGCGATCAGCCGGTATCTGTCCACGCTTGAAAAGCGGGCAGGCGGCTACCTGTTCCAGAGGCACGGTAGAGGCGTTTCGCTGTCCGAGCTGGGGCAGCGCATCTATCCTGTTGTAGAAAAGGTACTGGCAGACCTGGGCACACTCTCAGAAATAGTCAGCGAAGAAGCTGAAAGGCTTAGCGGCCTGGTGCGTATTGGTACGCTGCCTTCTCTGTCACGCAACATATTCGTGCCGCTGTTTTTCCTGATGCAAAAAGAATTCCCGGGTGTGCGACTGAAAATCCAGGAAGGCTCCGGTGGACAAATCGACAATTGGCTATTGACTCAGCAGATAGACATCGGTCTGCCCTATCGAAATAATAACGAAAGCCAATACGCTGATGAGTCTATTATTCAAATGCAATCCTACCTGGTTGGCCCTATCGGCGACAAGCTCACCAGAGGTACGAGCGTGCCGTTCAAAAAAATGCATCAGATCCCACTTATCTTGCCGAGCAAACCCAGTGCCGTGCGGATGAAGCTGGACGAATTGGCCAGAAAAGAAAAGATACACCTGAATGTCGTTCTTGATGCCGACTCAGGGTTGATGCAAAAGTGCATTTCCGAACAACAAGGCGGCTACACCGTTTTGCCGTGGCATGCCATCAAGGAAGAAGTCGAGAACCGACAGATTCAGGCTGCTCGCATCGTAGAACCGGAAATTGCGCGAAACATTTCAATTGTGGTGAACAACAATCCTTCCAAAGCGACCCGGACAGTCAGCCGAATCATACGGTCATTGTTCGATAAAAGTCGTATCCACCAGTAAACCGCCTCCCGAGGAGACAACATGAAAACGATTCTTTCCATTTCATCTGTCATGGCAGCATTGCTGCTTTGCACAGTTGTGCAGGCAGCCGATACCCCGTCATTTCCGACTAAACCACTAAGAATGGTCGTGCCCTTCGCCCCCGGCGGCGGCGCGGACATGACCGCCAGAATCATCAGCGAAACACTGGCCAAAAAGCTTGGACAGCCAGTTGTTGTTGAAAACAAGGCCGGCGCAGGAGCAACAATCGGCGCAGCCTATGTCGCCAGGTCCGCGCCCGACGGCTATACGATCCTGTACACAACGCCGGGACCGCAGATTACCAACCCGCATTTGATGAAATCCCTCCCTTACGAGCCTGATGATCTGAAGCCGGTCTCCAAGGTATCCATTGCGCCCAGCGTGTTGGTCATCAATAGCAATCTGCCGGTCAAATCGGTAGACGAATTGATTGCGCTGGCCAGACAGAAACCCGGCGAGATTCGTTATGCCAGCGCAGGCATCGGCGCCAGCAGTCACCTGAACGGCGAGCTGTTACAGACAATGGCCAAGATCAAACTGCAACACGTTCCCTATAAGGGTACCGGTGAAGCGCTCAAGGACCTGGTCGGCGGCAATACCGATATGGCGATCGACACGCTGGCCGTGTATATGCCATATATCAAGTCCGGCAAACTCACCGCACTTGGCGTCACCACACCCACGGAGGTGTCCCTGCTGCCCGGTATAGAGCCAATTGGAAAGTCGCTCCCAGGATATGACGCTTCACCCATGAATTATCTGTCCGTTCCGGCAAAAACGCCTGACAGCATCGTCAACATTCTGAACAAGGCCGTCAACGCCGCCATCAAAGAGCCTGAAGTCAAAGACAAACTACTGCAACAGGGCATCCTGGCCGAAGGCAGCAGCCAGCAGGAAATAGAGGCATTAATCGGCAAAGAGCAGGTCAAATGGCAAAAAGTCATTGATGGCGCCGGCCTGTCTCCGAAGTAAACCGCCCCACAGCCAGTTTGTTTAAATGAAATCAACAGGAGTATAACGTTGTCAAACCCGCTTTCCCATATCACCGTACTGGATTTGAGTCGAGTGCTCGCCGGTCCCTGGGCCAGCCAGATTCTGGCCGACCTTGGCGCCAATGTCATCAAAGTTGAGCGCCCTGGCGCCGGTGATGATACGCGCGCGTGGGGCCCGCCCTTTTTGCAGGATGAACAGGGAAACGACACCCGCGAATCGGGCTATTACCTGATTGCCAATCGGGGCAAGAAGTCTATCTCGGTCGACATAAAATCGGCAGAGGGCCAGGAAATCATCAAAGCGCTGGCCAAACAGGCAGATATTGTGCTGGAAAACTTCAAGGTCGGCACGCTTGAAAAACTTGGCCTGGGCTACGAAGATTTGCGCAAAATCAACCCGCGGCTTATCTATTGCTCGATCACCGGATTCGGGCAATCGGGACCCAGAAAATCCCAGGGAGCCTACGACTTCATGATCCAGGCCATGGGCGGCATCATGAGTGTGACCGGAGAGGCCGACCACAAGCCGGGAGGCGGTCCGCAAAAGATCGGCATCCCCCTCATCGATCTCATCACGGGCGTGTACGCCTCGTCTGCCATTCTTTCGGCACTGGTCCATCGAAACGAAACCGGTCAGGGCGAATATATCGATATGGCCATGCTCGACGTTCAGGTATCCCTGCTGGCCAACCAGGCAATGAACTACCTGCTTACCGATCAGATTCCGGTACGACGGGGCAACAACCATCCGAACATTCAACCGCAACGCGTATATACCTGCAAAGACGGACAAATCATCCTGGCTGTTGGCAGCGACAGTCAATTTGCCAAACTGTGCCAGATCCTCGGCCATCCTGACATGGCCGAATCAGACAAGTTCAGGACCAATGCCGCGCGTGTGGTCAATTTACCCGAACTGGATCTGTTTCTGGATCAGGCTCTGGCCAAACAGGACAAGAGCGTACTGCTCAAGGCTCTGGAGGAGGCCGGCGTGCCATCGGGGCCCATTAACAATATTGCCGAAGTATTCAAAGACCCGCAAGTACAACATCGCGGGCTTCTCAGGAAATTCGCGCATCCGCTGCGCGCTCAGATCCCCCAGGTTGTCAATCCATTCCGATTTCGCAACGCCGACCTCAAGCTTGACCTTGCACCCCCTACGCTGGGCCAGCACAACCTGGAAGTGCTATCGGCTCTCGGGTACTCCGACAGCGACATTACACGATTGCAAGAACAGTCTGTTATTTAACCCCATCAAGGACACACTATGAATCAACTGGAAGCCCTGGATATCCAGATCAAGGATCACATCGCACTCGTCTATCTGGACAATCCCCCGGTCAATGCAGTCAATACATCCATGCTCAATAGCCTGGCATTGGCCATGGATCAGTTTTCGGATAACGATAACGTACGCGCCGTCGTGCTAACCGGTAAGGGCAAAGTCTTCTGCGCCGGCGCAGATCTCAAAAACCGCGGTGAACTCACTGCTATTCCCGGCGGCTTGCATCAGCACTCGCGCCGTACCCGCGAAGCATTCCACGCAATCCGGGAGTGCTCAAAACCGGTGATCAGTGCGATCAACGGCGCAGCACTGGGCGCCGGTCTTGGCATCGTGGCCTCGAGCGATATCCTGGTTGCAGCAAAATCGGCAAAGCTGGGCCTTCCCGAGGTAGACGTAGGCCTGCTGGGGGGCGTTCGCCATGCGCAACGGTTGTTTGGTCATTCCCGCCTGCGCCGGATGATGCTCACCGGCATGCGTGTAAGCGGCGACGAGCTGTACCGCCTGGGCATCGTCGAGGCCTGCGTGCCAGATGAAGCATTGCTTGAAACAGCAATGGACATCGCCCGGGTGATTGCAGAGAAAAGCCCGCTCTCCATCCAGCTTCTGATACAAACCGCCAACGCGATTGAAGACATGAGTTTGCGCGATGGTTATCGCTATGAACAGGATATGACCGCTGCCATTGCGAAAACAGAAGATGCGCAAGAGGCTCGGGCGGCGTTTCTGGAGAAACGCAAGGCTGTATTCAAGGGGCGTTGAATTCAACAGCGAAGTAGCGGTTGCCTGCACCACAGGCAACCCCTGGAATCAGGTGGCCGGCTTTGCGTCCAATCCCAGCAACGGGTTAAGCCCACTCAAGGCCACTTTCGAATGTAACGCCCGACCCAGTACAGACTCGCAATATGCAGAGGCATCCAGCATGCGCTGCAGATCAACGCCCGTGTCCACCCCCATGGACTCAAGCAGATTGATCCAATCTTCGGTACACACATTGCCCGTAAAGCCTCCCCCATCTTTCACCTTGGATGGATGGCCGCCTACGCCACCCAAGGAGCAGTCAAAATAGCGCACGCCGCTCTCATAAGCAGCAAGGTAATTGACCATGCCGGTGCC
>JBOIGK010000789.1:0-2714 GCA_050742695.1 Advenella sp.
TCATCTATGATGCTGAAACTAACGAGCAGTTGTTTGACCTGAACCATCATCAGATGCAGGTCACGCTGGCTGCCGGTGGCCAGGGAGGCATGGGCAATCTGCACTTCAAGTCCAGCGTCAATCGTGCGCCGCGCCAGTTTACCTATGGCAAGGAAGGCGAACAGCGCAAGCTGCGTCTGGAACTCAAGGTGCTGGCTGATGTCGGGCTGCTGGGCATGCCCAACGCCGGCAAATCCACGCTCATCACGCGCATATCCAATGCCAAGCCCAAGATTGCAGACTACCCTTTCACCACCCTGCATCCGAACCTGGGCGTAGTACGGACATCGCCCTCACGCAGTTTTGTCGTTGCCGACATTCCCGGCCTGATCGAAGGCGCCTCTGAAGGCGCCGGGCTGGGCCATCTTTTCTTGCGCCACTTGTCGCGCACTCGGGTTTTACTGCATCTGGTGGACGTTGCGGGCCTTGATCCAGATCAGGATCCAGTGGAGGTCTCCGCCCATAATGTACGCGCCATTGCCGAAGAACTGCGCAAGTACGACGCCGAGCTGCACGCCAAGCCCCGCTGGCTGGTGCTCAACAAGCTGGATATGGTCAACGATCCGCAGGACATACAGCAACGGCTGTGCAAGCAACTGCAATGGGACGGACCGGTCTTCGCCATTTCGGCCTTGTCGGGCGACGGCACGCAGGCATTGATCTGGGCGCTGCAGGATTATCTGGACGCAGAAAAAGGTCGTGAAATGGCTGAACAGGACAAAGCGGCAGAAGCCTATGTACCGGAAGATCCGCGCTTTGACGAATCACGTCGCAATCTGAACGACGTCGACAAATAACGGCGCTGCGCCCTATCACTCCTTGGTTTCCTTCTTCTGGATTTTTTGCAACATGAGCGATTTCGTTTCTTCAGTGGCCACAGCAAGGCGTATCGTAGTCAAAGTGGGCTCATCCCTGCTCACCAACAATGGCCAGGGCCTGGACCCGCAGGCCATTGGAGAATGGTCATCGCAAATTGCCACACTGTGTCGCCAGAACAAGCAACTGATTCTGGTGTCCAGTGGCGCCATTGCCGAAGGCATGGCACGCCTGAAGTGGAAAACCCGACCCAAAGCCATGAGCGAGCTGCAGGCCGCTGCGGCGGTGGGCCAAATGGGCCTGATCCAGGCCTATGAATCGGCCTTTGCTGCGCACAATATGCGCGCAGCGCAAATTCTACTGACCCACGAAGATTTGACCGATCGCCTGCGCTATCTGAATGCGAGGTCGACCATCTTTAAATTACTCGAGCTTGGTGTCATCCCGATCGTCAATGAGAACGACACGGTGGTCACGGACGAAATCCGCCTGGGTGATAACGACACACTGGGCGCCGTCGTCAGCAATCTGATAGAAGCTGACGCATTGATTATTCTGACAGACCAGCGCGGCCTATACGACAGCGATCCGCGCAGCAACCCCAATGCCCGTTTCATTCACCTGGCTACTGCCGGTGATCCGGCGCTGCAGAAAATGGCCGGCGGCGCCGGCAGCCACATCGGCACCGGTGGCATGCTGACCAAGGTTCTGGCGGCACAACGCGCTGCCAGTAGCGGCGCCACCACCATTATCGCGTCCGGCCGCGAGCCGCGTGTCCTGGAGCGCCTGGGCCAGGGCGAAGCCATCGGCACCGAATTGCGCGCCTCTCCGTCTTTGCGTTCCGCACGCAAGCAATGGATGGCCGACCATTTGCGCCTGCCCGGCAAGCTGGTGCTGGACGAAGGTGCATGCAAAGCGCTGGTCGAACAGGGTAAAAGCCTGCTGGCTGTTGGCGTGACCGATGTCATCGGTGAATTCGAACGTGGCGATGTCGTGGCCTGCACCGACCGGCAACATCGAGAAATCGCGCGCGGACTGACCAATTACTCCTCGGCCGAGACCCGCCGGATCATGCGACATCCAACCCGCGAAATCGAAAGCATCCTTGGCAACTGCCGCGATGAAGAACTGATCCACCGCAATAACATGGTGCTCGTTCACCCACCGCAAAGTGCCACTTCCGATTCTTCCCAAATTTAAGTACCCGCGGCAGCGTCGCCCGGGCAGCAGCAGATAGTAGGCAGCGCGCCAAGTGGCTGCTTGTCACTCTGCGAGCTGTCAGCGCCGGCGCTTGCAATTGACAATGGCCGCCGTTGCAGCAGGCAGTCAGTCCGATGTCGCATGAGCCTGCCCTCCAGCGTTGACGGCCTTGTACTGACGCAAGCCTATTGCGAAACACAACAGCACGGCAGCCGCAGCAAATGCCCCTGCCAACCAGAGATTGGCCGTCAACCCCAGCGAATCGACCATCTGACCGCCCAGCCAGGACCCCAGCGCTATGCCGACATTGAAAGCGCCCACATAAAGCGCAGTAGCCACTTCTATAGCGCCTGCTGCAGCTTTCATCATCCAGGTCATCAGCCCAACCGACACGCCGCCATAAGCCAGCCCCCAAATCACCAACGTCATGCCGCCGCCCAAGGGGGAACGTCCGACAAGCAGGAACAGGGCCGGCGTAAGTAACAGCCCCAGCGCAATCGCCAGCAGCGTCTGCTCCGTATAGCGTGCAGCAAGGATGCCCATCAGAAAGTTGCCGGCAATACCCGCGATACCGTAAGCAAATAGCAATCCCCCAATCCATTGCACATCAAAACCCGAAACAGACAGCAACAAGGGGCGCACGAACGTAAAGGCCATGA
>JBOIGK010000790.1:0-3035 GCA_050742695.1 Advenella sp.
CCGGAATGGTTCACGCCTTATATGAGAAGGGAGACAGTCGAATGGAACCGATAAGCAACCAGGATACAGGGAACAATAAAGATGAAGATCTGAAGGTTTTCAGAATCAATCTTCCGGCCACACCCGACGATATCGCCAGCCTGGAAATCGGCTCGGTGGTCTACATGAGCGGCGTGGTCTATACCGCCAGGGAGGGCGTCTATCAGAAAGTCCTGGGTGACGGTCAGGCGCTGCCCATAGACTTGAAAACGCTTTCCAACGTTAATTTCCACTGTTCGCCGGCGGCGGCCGTCACGCCAGATGGCCAATACAACGTGGGCGCGGTCACGGCAACGGCCAGTTTCCGGTTTTCCAAGTGGATGGCCAACTGGCTTGAGCTGACAGGGACGAAAATTGTGATCGGCAAGGGCGGCATGCCACACGACGATTACGCCAATATCATGGTGCCGCATGGCGCAGTCTATCTGACCACCGTCGGCTACGGTACCGGCGCGCTTCTGGGGCGTGGCATCAAGCGGGTTCGCGATGTGTTCTGGCTGGATGAATTGGGTATCGCTCAGGCCATGTGGTTGTTTGAGGTGGAGGATTTCGGCCCCTTCATCGTCGAGAGCGATATCAATGGCAATTCGCTGTTTCATCAGCACGGCGAGCAGATCAACGCCCGCATTGATGCGCTCTACGCCGGCTTGAAGCCACCTGCGCTGCACCGGTTTGGCGAGACCAATGACCGTAAAGACGAAGTAATGTAGGAGAGGGAATAATGAGTATTATTGATTTTCGGCTAAGGCCGCCGGCAGGACAGTTCTTGTCTACGCTCATGTATGCAAAGGGCGAACGCCGGGACGGCTTTACCCGAACGGTTGGCTTTGAACCGTCGCCGGCGGCGCAGCAGCAGTCCATGCAGATGACGCTTGCGGAAATGGATGAGGCCGGGGTGGCTCATGGCGTTGTGGTGGGTCGGCTTGCCGGCATGTTGGGCAGCATTTCCAACGACGATGTCCTGGCTTTGATGCAAGCGCATGGCAACCGGTTTATTGGCGCGGCCTCCATTGACCCGACCAACAGGATCGAGGCATGCCGCAGCATTGACCAATCCATGGCTGCAGGCTTTCGCCTGATCAATATCGAACCTGGCGCCTATCCGATACCCATGTACGCTGATGATCGACGCCTGTACCCCATTTATGCCCATTGTGAAGATCGCCAGATTCCCATCATTCTGATGGTGGGCGGCACGGCGGGTCCCGACCTGAGCTACTCCGATCCGATTCCGACAGACCGTATGCTGGCCGACTTTCCCAATCTGAAAGTTGTGCTCGCCCACGGCGGCTGGCCCTGGGTGACGCAGATACTGCATATTGCTTTTCGGCGTACCAATGTGTACCTGTCACCCGATATGTATTTCTCCCGGATGGCCGGCTGGGAAGAGTATGTGAAAGCAGCCGACGGGTTCCTGGCCGACCGGATGCTGTACGCCAGTTCGTTCCCGTTTTGCCCTATCAAAGGGTATAAGGAATGGTTCGAAACCCTGCCGATACGGCAAGAGAATCGCAGGAAAATCATGGGGGGAAACGCAATCAGGCTGCTGGGCTTGAATGGATGAGGACGATTGCCTCCCTAAACGCGTTGCTCCAACGTCCGTTCGTCATAGGAAAAATCATAGTCATTCAAGACCTTGACACTTAAACAACGCCACCGCATTAGAGAGCATTCAGGACGCGACGAACCTGTTGTGCTCCTTTTTCTGTCTCGCACTGCGTTGCGGGACTGTTGCCGCCCAAAGCCTCGTTAGGCGCGGCCAGCCAGATTGCGGCTTTTTCTTTACTTTCAAAAGTCTCTTGAGCAAGGTGCACGATTAAAGCTAACCGGTCAAGTCCGCCCGCGGCTGTCGGATCCAGTGGTTTGGGGGGGGGTGCTTGAGTATGGAGTTTTCATAACGTGTTACTCAATTGAACGAACTTAAACTAACAAAAGAATCATACTGCTGCGGATTATTCTTGTCAGTTCCGGATAGCCCCTTTCTACACTATCTGACATCGTTCTGAATAGTATACTTTTCAACTTTATTCTTGCTGCACGAGCATAATTGTCATAGTGGGAGTATCATAATCACATAAAATCACATACGCATTATTCCGGGATTACTGCGCCCGAATAGCCGTTGCCGAATTACCATGTCTCCAACGTTAATTGCACCTAAACATATCCAGCAGCAAGGAACTGTCATGATTAATAAATTAACGAGCATTGTCATCGCGCTCGTCGGACTCGCGATGCTATACATGGGCGGCAAGCTATGGCTGATAGGCGGTTCGCCGTTCTACGCAATCCTTGCTATTGGCCTTCTGATTACAGCTGTTCTTCTGTTCATGAATCGCGTTATCGCTTTGTCTGTCTATGCCGTCATCATGTGGATCGTGATGGGATGGATCGTTTACGAAGTCGGCTTCGATAAATGGCAGTGGATTCCCCGTGGCGATATTATCGGCCTGATCGGGCTCTGGCTGGCGCTGCCGTGGGTGGTGCGTCCCTTGTTCCGGGCACAAAATACGAGCAAGGCCCGGTCTTTCCATCCTTTCCTGGGTGGCACGGTCATTTTCACCATCATTCTCGTGATTGGCATGATGTTCTACGATCCGTATCCCGTACAAGGCAATCTGGCGACTAATCGCAATGCGGCTGATGTTGATGTCGCGCAGAATGACTGGACAGCCTATGGTGGTACAAACAACGGCCTGCGGTTTTCTGCGCTCAAGCAGATCACCAAGGATAACGTCGGCGATCTGGAAGTTGCCTGGACCTATCGGAC
Source organism: Advenella sp. (assembly GCA_050742695.1). Taxonomy (GTDB): domain Bacteria; phylum Pseudomonadota; class Gammaproteobacteria; order Burkholderiales; family Burkholderiaceae_B; genus Advenella. Next base: position 2,810 of record JBOIGK010000790.1, read on the forward strand.
CGGCGACCTGCGTCAGGACAAAGACGCCAGCGAGTACACCTTCGAGGCCACGCCGCTGAAGGTCAACAGTACGGTATATCTGTGTACTGCGCATAACGAAATCCACGCCCTGAATCCGGAAACCGGCGATCTGAAGTGGAAATATACCCCAGAGAAAAGTCGCTCCTATTTGCAGCAGCATCAGACATGCCGGGGCGTGAGTTATTATGCAGGCAATGATGTTGCG
>JBOIGK010000791.1:0-4504 GCA_050742695.1 Advenella sp.
CCCGACGTCGCGCCTGTTTTTCAGATTGCTTTGCGCTCCGGTATTTCAGCCATCATGGTGTACATCCTGATCTATGCGCGCGGCGACCGCATTGTGCTGTCTGATGGCACGTGGAAACCCGGGATTGCTGCCGGTCTGCTCTTTGCCCTGGAGTTTCTGCTGGTTGCCGAGGGGTTGCACCATACCACGGCCTCTCATATGGTCATATTTCTGTACACCGCCCCGGTATTTGCTGCCCTGGGGCTTTACTGGAAGGTGCCAGACGAACGTCTGAGCAGGGTCCAGTGGCTGGGCATCGCCATCGCTTTTGCCGGCATTGTCGTGACCTTTACCGGCCGTAGCGGCTCGGCTGATACCGGCGGCACCAATCCGCTGCTGGGCGATTTGCTTGGCATCTGCGCAGCCATCGCCTGGGGTGCGACCACCGTCGTCATACGCACCACCCGTCTGAACAACTGCCCTAGCACGCACACCCTGCTGTATCAGTTGATCAGCGGCTTCGCCGTCCTGATCGTTGCCGCCATCCTGATGGACCAGACTTATTTCAACCCTACGCCACGCGCCTTTGCCGCCATGGCATTTCAAATACTGGTTGTTTCTTTTGGCAGCCTGCTCCTGTGGTTCTGGCTGCTGCGGCAATATCTGGCGTCCCGGCTTGGCGTGCTGTCCTTCATGACCCCGCTTTTCGGCATTGCGTTTGGTGTTTGGCTGCTGGACGAGCCCCTGGAACCAAATTTCGTGGCGGGTGCCGTGATGGTTCTGCTTGGCATATTACTGGTCAGCGGCTATGAATGGATACAGCAAATCATTACCCGCCGTCGCAAGTTGTCGCATTTATAAGTTGTTTGTCCGGTACAGACTGGTATAAGCTAGGCAGACAAGCGCGTCTTTGCCTGCCTGCAGAACCTTTTACCGGAGCTACAGTATGAGTTTGGAGTTTTTACTGACATCCCTGATCGTGGTGATCTCGCCAGGCACAGGCGTCATTATCACCGTCGCTGCCGGCCTGTCGCGGGGACGCCGTGCCGCCATCATCTGCGCTTTCGGCTGCACGTTAGGCATTTTGCCGCACATGTTTGCGGCCATTACGGGCCTGGCCGCGTTATTGCATACCAGTGCCCTCGCTTTTGAAGTAGTCCGGTATGCGGGCGTCGCCTATCTGCTGTACATGGCATTCACTACGTTGCGCGAACATGGCGCACTGAAAATTGAGACCGACGCCACCCCCCGCTCCAATATGGACGTAATTCGTTCCGCTATTGCCGTCAATGTGCTCAATCCCAAGCTGTCTATATTTTTCTTCGCCTTTTTGCCGCAGTTTGTCGGCAACCAGGCCGGCAACCCGCTACCGATCATGCTGGAGTTGTCTAGCGTATTCATGGCAATGACATTTGTCGTTTTTACCAGCTATGGTCTCTTTGCTGCAGCGGTTCGCCACCACGTGATTTCCCGGCCCTCGGTCATGACCTGGTTGCGCCGCAGCTTTGCCGCCGCCTTCGTTGCGCTGGGCGCCAAACTTGCATTAACCGAAAGATAGCCGCTCGAACATTCTGAACGTGAGGCTTTTCCGAGTACACGCCTGCCTGCCTCACTGCTGCCCGGTCTTGCTGTCCGTTTCAGGCTGTATTGAGTGGGTATGCCGCATTCGCGGCGTTTCGCGGCAGGCATCGCGCGCTACAGTTGGCTAAAATACCAATATTACGGAACGCCATCACTATGCCCCCTAAACCTACGGATACCGCGCCCATTCGCTTCGGCTTTCTGTTGCTGCCGCACTTTACGCTGACTGCATTCTCGGGTCTGCTGGATGTCTTGCGTCTGGCCGGAGACGAAGGCGATTACAGCCAGCCGGTTCGCTGCACCTGGCATGTGGTCGACGAAACGCTGGCGCCGGTGTGTTCATCTAGCGCAATCCAGGTAATGCCCTCGGAAAAACTGGGCGATCCGGCGCGCTTTGATTATCTTGTCGTAGTAGGCGGTTTGCTGCACACCGGCCTGCCGCTCAGTGCCGCCCAGAAATTATTTATACAGCAGGCTGCAGACAAGCACGTTAATCTGGTTGGCGTATGCACCGGGGTTTTTGCGTTGATGCAGGCCGGTGTCATGCACGATCATCGCATCTGCGTCAGTTGGTTCCATTACTGGGATTTTGTCGAACAATTCCCGCAAGCCGACCCGGATCTGATTGTTGCCGACCGGCTCTACGTCTGTGACCGCCGCCGTATTACCTGCTCCGGCGGGCGCGCATCCATCGATGTGGCCGCCGACATTCTGAAGCGTCATATGGACCAGGCCATCGTGCAAAAGGCTTTGCGAATCCTGCAGATCGATAATGCAAACCCCCAAACGACGCCCCAGCCACTGCCACCCGGCATCGCTCCGGACACCCATCCCGTGGTGCGTCGCGCCATGCTGTTGATGGAGCAACATATGGGCAAGGCGCTCACGCTGGATACGCTTGCAGGCAAACTGAATATTTCAGTGCGGCAACTGGAACGGTTGTTCAAGCAATCGACTGGCATAACCCCACAGGCGTATTCGAGGGGAATTCGCCTGCGTTTGGCCGCCTGGATGCTGACTCACTCGACCAAAACCATCGCTGCCATCGCCAGCGCTTGTGGTTTTGCCGATGCGTCACATATGGGACGGGAGTTTCGCAGCACTTTTGAAATGTCTCCTGGCCAGTGGCGCAGCCGGGCGCAGTTGCCAGCATCCCTGCTGGCCGCGCAGAACCCGGACCCGGTCGACTATGTGAGCGAAGTATTCCCCGGACGCCAGGATTTTCACTAAACAATTTGCCAAACTCGAAAACCGCGCAATGATGGCGTAATTATTCCAACCAATCGACGGAAAAGTTCTATCTGTACAGCGCCCGATTTGCTCTACTTGCAGTCACCGCGCCCGCTCCGATCACGGCGTGACAGCATTGCTACGAGGATATCATGCGCAACCGCTATTCGATTTTCAGTCTGATCCGCAACGGGTTTAGCCATAACGAAAAATGGGGACGTGCCTGGCACAGTCCCGAACCCAAGAGCGAATATGACGTGGTTATTGTTGGCGCAGGTGGTCATGGCCTGGCAACCGCCTATTATCTGGCCAAGATCCATGGGATCCGCAATATTGCGGTTGTGGAAAAAGGCTGGCTGGGTGGCGGCAACACTGCTCGCAACACCACCATTGTGCGGTCCAACTATTTATGGGACGAGTCGGCACAGCTCTATGAAAAAGCCATGAAGCTGTGGGAAGGCCTGTCCCAGGAGCTGAACTACAACGTCATGTTCAGCCAGCGTGGCGTGATGAATCTGGCGCATACGCTGCAAGAGGTGCGTGATACCCAGCGACGCATCAATGCCAATCTGTATAACGGCGTTGACGGCCAATGGCTTGACCGCGACCAGATCAGGCAACTGGAACCGCTGATCAATCTGGACAGCCGCTACCCGGTGCTGGGCGCGTCATTTCAGCCCCGGGGCGGCGTCGCGCGACATGACGCGGTCGCCTGGGGTTTTGCCCGTGCGGCCGACCAGCTGGGCGTGGATATTATTCAAAACTGCCCCGTGACCAACATCCGTAAAAAGGATGGCGTGGTCCTGGGTGTTGAAACCGGCAAGGGATTCATCCGCGCCAGGAAAGTGGCGGTCGTGGCGGCCGGCCATTCAAGTGTACTTGCCGATATGGCAGGTATCCGCCTGCCGCTGGAAAGCCATCCATTGCAGGCTCTCGTGTCAGAGCCGGTCAAGCCTGCCATCAACACCGTGGTCATGTCTAATGCAGTACATGCGTATATCAGCCAGTCCGATAAAGGCGATCTGGTCATTGGCGCCGGCATTGACCAGTACACAGGCTATGGCCAACGTGGCAGTTTTCAGAGCATCGAACAGACCTTGCAGGCCATTGTGGAAATGTTCCCCAGCTTAAGTCGCGTGCGCATGAACCGGCAATGGGCCGGCATTGTCGACATCAGTCCCGATGCCTGCCCCATCATCTCCAAAACGCCGATCAAGGGACTTTATTTCAATTGTGGCTGGGGTACCGGCGGCGTCAAGGCAACCCCGGGCTCGGGCTGGGTTTTTGCCCACACCATCGCCAACGACGAACCTCATCCACTGAATGCACCGTTCTCCATAGACCGCTTTTATACGGGCCATCTCATAGACGAGCACGGCGCCGCTGCCGTTGCACACTAGGATCACCATCATGCTTGTCATACGATGCCCTTGGTGCGGTGAACGTGCCGAAAGCGAGTTCAATTTCGGCGGCCAGGCCGGTATTGAACGCCCTGCCAATCCTGAACATCTTTCCGATGAACAATGGGGCGACTACCTGTTCATGCGCAAGAATCCTTTAGGCATCCATCGCGAGCAATGGGTACATACCCATGGCTGCCGACGCTGGTTTATTGCCGAGCGCGACACCCGACATTATCAGTTCAACTCGGTGGAAAAAATCGGTGTGCCGGGCAAGGAGCGGACATGACCCAGCCACCCCGTCTGGCCGATGG
>JBOIGK010000792.1:0-5105 GCA_050742695.1 Advenella sp.
GACATGAACACCGCATTACAGGTGCGTGGCGCCGCTCAGAGCGGGTTTCCAGCCAGCCCTAGACAAATCATCAATAACGATGCCTTCGGTGAAAACACCTCACTCGCATTCGGCGTTTGAACGCAAAATTTTGCCATGAATATATTCTACGTTTGGCGGCTTTTTTTGGCTGGTTAAATTACGTATCAAGGCAATTGTGCTTTTCACTTATTGACAGTCGAGTTGCACACATAGCGTTACATTATGCCTTTCAATGTAATCCTGGCCTTCTCACGCAACAATCAAAAACGGCCCAGGACAGTGGGTAACCAGCAATGCTGATCAAGCAATCAGTCAAAATCGTAAATTACTACGACACACTCATCATCGTCCCACAATGGACTAAATTTCTGGCCATGAATAAGGACGGACGAATATTTGCCTGGGAAACCAAGCCCCAGACCAATAGCCGACTTTGGTACATTTTCAAACAATTTAAATTCCAATTGGTCGCTTATGGCGACCCTTCGCTCATCCAGTGGGAAAAGTCGCTACGCCGGTATTACACAACCGGACAGAAAGCAGATTTCTCCGATTTGGACGGAAAAATATAATTCCGTAAAATTTAATCTTTGCTTTAAATGCAATATAAGACACTAATGTGCAGATAACATACAGCTAAAAATATCGACCTCTATGGGCACATCGTCAAGGAATGTTATGCCATGACATTTCTTATGATTGTGTCGTTGTGGCTATCATCCGGGCTAGCTAGACTGGCGATGCCTTAAGCAATATTACAATTGAATACATTAATTCCATGCCAATTGTAAAGATTATTAAAGCCACTGATTTTCAAATTAACGCTTTTTACTTATATGGATGAGTAATACCATGGCAACTATCACACTTGGCGGTTTGTTTAATTCTTCTAACAAAACGATTGATCAGAATTCCTACCCTGGCGATCAAAAACTTACCGTCGATAGCGTGGCGGGCAACACCACACTGACAATCAATAACGCGACAAATTCCGATGACGTTCTGGACCTGACACAGACGCGTCTGATCCCGGTTGGCGGCACTTCAACGCTGAACCTGGGCGAAAATGCGCATGTAAAAATCTCCGAATTTTTCGACCTGAGTGCAGGACAAACCAGTAATTACAATCTTGGTGAAGGTTCAACACTCGAATATTCACCTCCCTCTATTGGCGGCGGCGCTGCAAACTCGACTACATTTGATTTGGGCAGCGATGGTACATCCACCCTGATCTACAATCCGGGCGGCCTGCAACTTGATTTGTCCAGCTCGCCCAAGATTGCCGGGCTTTCCGCTGGCGATCAGATCCAGGTGAATGGCGCAACGCAAGGCGCGGTAGAAGGCGGAAATCTGGTTTTCCGTGATGAGAGCGGCCGAGTTGTTGGCAGTTTTGATGCAAGGGGCGAGGACTTGTCAAAGGTAACCTTCGAAGGCGGCACGATGACTTACGCGTGCTACCTTAAAGGTACTCACATTGCTACGCCTGATGGCGAAGTCAAAGTGGAAACCTTAAAAGCAGGTGATCAGGTTCTGACTGCAAGTGGTAGTATTGCTACCGTCAAATGGCTGGGCTTTCGCAAACTGAATCGTGATCGCATTCCTGCCGATGCACAATTGCGCGCTGCTCCTATCCGTATCGCCAAAGGTGCACTGGCAGAGAACATTCCCCATCGTGATCTGACGGTTTCGCCAGGCCATCGTTTCAACTTTGACGGTGCGCTTATTCCCGCTTTGTCCCTGGTAAATGGGCTGACCATTACTCAGGATTTCACAGTCAAGCACTACGAATATTTCCACGTCGAACTGGAACACTTTGACATGCTGCTGGCTGAAGGCGCTGCTGCAGAAAGCTATCTGGATGTTGGCGACTACCGCAATTCATTTGAAAACGCAGAAACGGTCGCGGTCCATCCTGATTTCGGACCTGCACCTGAGCGTGTTGCTCTTCCGGGCTATGTGCAGAAAATCACACCTGAAATTATTGAACCCGTTCGTCGCGAACTGTTCAAACGCGCACAGGCATTGACCGGGGTTTCCCGTACGGCCGACGCAAAGCTTCAGGTTCAAATCAATGGTATCACCATTGACGCTGCAACCGCATGCACTAAAGCCGGCGTGTATCAATTTGAATTGCCCGCCGAACTGCAGTCAGACATTCGCATTCTGTCTAACTCTGTCGTTGTGCGCGATACCTCATTGAGAAGCCGCCGCGATACCCGCGTCATCGGTGTAGGGCTGGCCGACATCACTCTCATTGTGGACGGTACTCGTCACTCAATCGGCATAACAACCGAGAGCCTGGCCGGTCTGAATGATGTGCAGGATGTTTACGGTACAGATATGCGCTGGACAACTGGCGAAGCTGTTATTCCTGCAACGCTCGTGCCTTCATCTGAAAGCTCGGTCATACTGGAGCTCAATGTCTTGCGTACGCATATGTACTGGACTGCAAGTGAAGTGGAAAAAGCACGAAAAGCAGCATAATCTGGATTAACCAGTAAATAGCTAATAGCTGTAAAAAAGGGAAGCCGCACATTTGTGCAGCTTCCTTTTTTTACAACGATGTACGTGCCCCGTCACTCTGGTCCATATCATATTAATTTTTTTCGATTCACTCAGCATAAAGATGTTATAAATCTCGCCAGATCTGGGAGTTATGGCTAAAAAAACGGCTAATGTGGGCGCGCAATTGAGCTTGCTTTAATTTCTTCCAGAAACGATACCCCGCAAAGTTCGCAGTGGTCATCATAGGTAGGATCAGAAAGTACCTCACTTATTTCGTTAGCGCCAGGAAACGACATAGCAAGTGAAGCGGAGCATTCTCTGCATACCAGTACATTCACATAATAATCTTCATGACTAGGTTCGTGCCGATTTCGAATCGCGTACTTTCTCATGACTCCTTTCTCCCATATCGAATATTTTTTATCTACTATGGCAAATAAGACTATGAAAATGGGTTCGTGAGAACTAGGGGTAGTACTGAGAAAGTAAATTTCGCATTTTGTTACCAATCCATGATGATCGGCCATATGATCACCGGCGACAATAACAAACACTTAAATCCCATTAACTTTTATCTTTCACACATGAACACTCATCTACCACCACTACTGGCCACCCTGACCTTGCTTACAGGCGTGATGGCCTCCTCGGCCGGCTACGCCGCACAAGACCAGGCCACTGTAAAACAACAGGTAGACGCAACGGTTATGCCTGTGATGAAGAAGCACAACATTCCTGGGATGGCAATTGGCGTGATAGCGCAGGGGAACACCTATCTGTTCAATTATGGCGTTGCCTCCAGGCAAACAGCAAGCGCAGTCACATCCTCCACCCTTTTCGAACTGGGTTCGATCAGTAAAACCTTTACTGCGACGCTGGCAAGCTATGCTCAGGTTATGGGAAATTTGAAGCTGACCGACACGGTAGCGACCCATCTGCCGCAAATGCAGGGAACCGCATTTGGTTCAGTCAGCCTGATGCAACTGGGCACCCATACACCCGGCGGCTTCCCACTACAGGTACCCGAACAGATCAGGAACAATGAGCAACTAATGTCCTATCTGCAGCAATGGAAGCCGCCGTTTGAAAAAGGAACGCAACGGACCTATACCAATCCGGGCATAGGCATGCTCGGGCTGATCACCGCAAAGGCGATGGGTCAGGATTACATCCCCCTTATGGAAAAAAAGATTTATAACGGCCTGGGAATGAACGATACCTATATCGATATCCCTGACGACAAAATGACCCATTACGCTCAGGGTTACACTAAAGAGGATACACCGGCGCGCGTGAGCAAGGCCATCCTTTGGGCAGAGGCCTATGGTGCAAAATCCACCAGCAAGGATATGGTGCATTTTCTGAAAACCAATATGCGCATGACAACCCTGGATGATCGTTTGCAGGCTGCGGTGATGGATACGCATACAGGATATTTCCAGACGGCGGCAATGATACAGGATCTGATCTGGGAGCAATACCCATACCCTGTGACGCTTGAGTCCCTGCTGTACGGCAATTCCGCCGATTTCGCTCTTAAGCCGCAGCCGGTAAAAGCACTGGTGCCGCCCACGGCGCCGCGTGACGATGTATGGATAAATAAAACGGGGTCGACCAATGGATTTGGTGCCTACGTAGCCTTTGTGCCAGCTCGCAAGCTTGGTGTCGTGATCCTGGCCAATAAAAACTATCCGAATGCAGATCGGGTGGCAATGGCATATCGGATATTAAGCACCCTGGATACGCAATAGCCGTCTAGCCTTGTAATCATAGCTCAAACAATGGCAACCCGAACAAGGTTGCCATTGATCACCACATCGCATTATCACAGACGCCGATAGCGTATCGCTGTATATATTGGTTGCGCAGGCTGGCCGCACAACAACAATACTTTATTTGCCAATTGCGGGAAACAACGAGCCCGCCAGCTGGGCCACCTGTTCATCCGTGGGTTGCCCAAGCCACTGAATCGTGCTGCCAGATGGATAGCCTGCAGCCGATTGCCTGTTCGTCAAAAATGCGCCCACGGCCTTGTTGTTCTTTTTAGACACCAGCACCACGTATTTTTCAAACGGACAATCATGCGGCTTACAACCGGACAGACGCACATAAGTTTCATTGTCCAGTACGATTTCTTCAACGGGTGGCGTCACGCCAAAGTCCCGTACCCATTTGTGCTTGCGTGCAATCGTTTTTGTCAGGGTCGAAAATGCGCTGGCGATTGCCGGCTGCTGTTTGGCCAGATCCGCCGGATAAACATCGGCGGCACAAGCGTAGCCGCCAAAGGAAAGACTGGCTAATGCTGCAAGCAAACGAGATTTGAATTGGGAATGAAGCATACTGCACCCTGTAAAGCGATTGAAACAGGTATGATTTTATCTTCAGCCGCTTCGTGTTGACAAGCCTCGGTTTGTTATCGATTAACCAATCACATTGCATGCCACCGTTTACAATGATCCGTACACGCTCTTACTGGCCCTATTATCTTGCTGCACTGGCCTGCGCCCGGGTTCTACTGCGTCTTATCAATGTCCGCATTGACGGGCGGCTGTTCGCCGTCGACCAATCCATTTACCGGC
>JBOIGK010000793.1:0-15277 GCA_050742695.1 Advenella sp.
CCAGACGTGTAATGCCGCCTTCGATAATCTTGCGCGCATCGAACAGTTCGTTGATCTGGTCAAAATGCAGGTCAATCAGCAGGCTGAGCGGCTCGATCAGGTCTTCCACGTTCAGTGAGCTGATGAAGTTGCCTTCGCCCTGCTGGATCTTGACCAGCCCCAGCAGCGACAGGCCCCGGATGGCTTCCCGCACCGCAGGCCTGCCCACATCGAACAATACCGCCAGCTCCCGCTCTGGCGGCAGTTGCTGGCCGGCCACCAGTTGCCCCTTGCGGATCATATCGATCAAACGCTGGGCAACCAGTTCCGACACGGAGCGGGATTTGATGGCTTCGAACTTCACTTGTCTCTTTTCGCTTTTTCTGTTTTTGGCTGGGCCGTTTATCTGAAACCCGGTTAAACGGTGGATTTCAAATTAGCGTTTAATGGTAAGACCACTGAATGACATGCCGCAACTGTAGAAAACCCTAAGTAGGACAAAAAGCGCCCTTGTGTTCAGGACAGCCAGTGAGTCACGAGATCGAAAGACAGTTGGCGGTGATGCCAGAGGCAAAACAGGTACGAGAATGCTTCAATTTGTTCGAGATGACGCTTGAAACATGCTGCCCGGCGACGGTCTGGCGGGTTGTTGCCACATGTCCGCAGTCATCCTGCTAACGCGGTGCGACGGCGTTTGATCGCCAACAGAGTAGAGCGAGCGTCTGTCACTTTCCCGGTAGTGACATCAACCAGCCGCTTGCCTGCCTCATCAATAAGTCGCAAGTGAACACGCTCGCGTTCCAGTTGATGGTAGTAATTTAGCCGCTGGGCATCAATGATAGCCACGTAATTTTCGCCGTTTTTGGTGAGAATTTTCCCACCGCCCCCTTAACCTGCTCGGCCAGTTCGAATAGGTTTGCCTGGGCCTTGGATAGCGAAACAGCATCACCCGAAGTGATTCCCATGGTATTTCTCCGGATACACAATGGTTTTTTACAAATCGAACTTATACAAGCAAAGCAAAAGGAACGGAGTCCGGAGAATCCGTAATGCGGGCAATGTCTTACCCCCTGTCCAGCTCCGCCAGCCTGGCGCGGTCGGGATAGCCTTCCGTATCGCCTGCGACCTGCACGGCACAGGCCCCGATGATGGTGGCACGGCGCACGCTGGCCTGCCAGTCCAGCCCTTCAAGCCGGCCGCTGATCAGCCCGGCGGCAAACCCGTCCCCTGCGCCGACGGTATCCACGACATTTTCCACAGGATAGCCAGGCACCCGAAACTGATGGTCCCCAGCCTGTCCGAACGCGCCGCCGGCGCCCAGCTTGACGACAACAGCCTGGGCGCCTAGGCCCTGATAAAACGCCGCGATCCCCTCTTCATTGTCAGCTCCGGTGAGGATACGGCCCTCTTCCAGACCGGGCAGCACCCAGTCGGCCAGGCCGGCCAGCTCATTAAGGCGCGTTCGCATCAGTTCAGTGGACCCCCACAAGGCCGGGCGCAGATTGGGATCAAAGGAAACCGTTGCTCCCGCGCGGCGCATGTGCTGCATGGCGGCGACGGTCAGTGCATAGGTGCCGGCATTCAGGGCCGGGAAAATGCCGGTCACGTGCAAATGGCGGGCCTGGCCCAGCCAGTCTGGATCCAGATCATCTGCCGTCATGGCGCTGGCGGCAGAGCCCGAACGATAATATTCAATTGGCGGGTCCCCCTCGATCACTTTGCCCTTGAGCATAAAGCCGGTGCGTTCACGCGGCACCATCAGCACCCGCGAGCAATCGATTGCTTCCTGCTGCATGACATTTTTCAGATACTTGCCCATGGTATCGTCACCCAGCCGGCTGGCCCAGGCCACTTTTGCGCCCAGGCGTGCCAGCGCAATGCCCACATTGGTTTCGGCGCCCGCCGTCATTTTGTGAAAGGCATGCACTTGTTCCAGCGGCCCCGGATCGGCGGCCACCAGCAGTACCATCATTTCCCCAAACAGCGCCACATCAAATGTCGCCATGTCTCTATTCTCCAGTCATTCTCTGTGTTCTCTGATTCTGTATCGGCCCGGGCAGCACTTGTTGCCGGGCGATATCAAAACGCTTGTTATACCCGGAGGCCTGCCACGGTCCCGGTTTTATGTACCTGCGGACCCTTTCAGTATCACGTCGCCAACTTTGCTAACGGCCAACAATCGCAACATGCATCTCGCTGGACTGACCGCTTTGAGCCCAACAGCGATCGGGGGAAGGCTCCTGCCCTGTTGCAAAAGGCCGTTACCGCGCTGACGATCTTGAGTGCTGGCCATTCAATGCGCCGGCGCTCGCGCAGCCTGCCATGCCTGTACAAAGCGCTGTGCGCGTTCACGCGTTACCGCCACCTGCTGTCCGGGTCGATACAGATCGGACCCCAGGCCGGCACCAACGCAACCGGCGTCCAGATAGCTGGCCAGGTTCCCGGGATTGATGCCGCCAACCGCATACAGCGGCACTTGTGCCGGCAAAACAGCCTTGAGCGCCTTGACATAATCCGGTCCGAACACGCTGGAGGGAAACAGCTTGAGCGCCTGAGCGCCTGCCTGCAAGGCAGCAAAGGCCTCGCTGGCGGTAGCAAACCCGGCGCAGACCTGAAAACCGTAGGTGTTGACGGCCTGGGCGATCAGCGCCGGATTGGTATTGGGTGTCACCATCAGCCTGGCGCCAGCCGCAGACAATTGCGCCAGATGTTCCGATGTCAGGACCGTTCCGGCCCCGGTCATCAGGCTCGCGTCAAAGGCCTGGCTCACCCGCTGAACACTCACCTGCCAGTCTGGCGAGTTGGTAGGAATTTCAATGGCGTCAAACCCGGCCTCATGCAGCGCCTGCACGTGATCGAGCACTTCATCGGGACCGATGCCGCGCAAAATGGCGATCAGCGGCAACTCAGGTGTCCAGGGAGTCATGTATTTTCCTTATTCCGTTCAAAATGGCCGTATCGGCATCCTGGGTGGTAAACGCGATACCGGCCAGGTGTAGGGCGCGATCATAGCGCGTAAAGAGCGAACCGCTACCCACCAGCGTGACCGGCGTATCGGCCGAGACCTCGAAACGCTGGCGCATATCGCGCACTTCGGAGCCGATCAGCAGCCCCGAGAGGTAGTCATCAACCTGCTGGCCAGGCAGATGACCCAAAATATACCGCGCCCGGACGCTGAACAGTTCGGTCATGGTATCGCTGGCGGCCAGCCCGGCCACGACGCCGTGATCAAAGGATTCGGGATGTGGCGTCGTCGCCGGCAGACCACGACCCAGCAGGGAATGGTGGCGCAGTACGTCAAACAGCTCCCCGGTCATGACCGTCGTAAAACTGTGGATGACATCGTGGTGGACGCGCGCCCATTTGCTGTGTGTGCCTGGCAGTATAAACAGGGCCGATGCCGTATCTTGCAGCGCGCCCAGCAACTGGGTTTCCTCACCGCGCATCACGTCGGCGCCATCGGGGCCGGGCACGCACACGCCAGGAATAATGCCAGCCTGGGCCGGCCAGCCAGGATCGACCGGCGTCAGGCTTGTGCCCAAGGCATTGAGCGATACTGGGCAGGGCAGATAGTTTGCCTGTTGCCAACCCACGTTGCTGCCCGCCATGCCGGCAATGTAAACGCGTGAAACGTCGGCCTGCGCAATCTGCATTTGCTGCAGCAGGCCCTGCAGCACAGCGGGAAACGACTGATTTTGCATCCGCGTGATCCCGAAAGGCGATGCCGCACTTTTCACGGCAATGCCGTCCTCAACCAGCCACAGACGCAGATTGGTTGAACCCCAGTCTGCTGCGAGATAACGCGAAACCATTTTGTCTTCTTCTCCTGTTATTGCGCCCACGCATGTGCTGTTCTGTCGGGTGCCTGCGCACTTTCTGGCGCATGACACCATGCGGTAGCGGCGATCAGCTTATCACAAATGAACAGAAAACCAGACTACTGCATGCCTTTGTTTCCTTGCTGCATCACTTGCGCCGGCCCGCTTTGCACGGCGCGTTCGATCACATTCGTCATTGTCCCGCTGCCGCCGACCAACTGACGATTTTGCCCGGATTGAAGATATTGTTTGGGTCATAAGCATGCTTGATGTTGCGCATCAGTTGCAGTGCGACCTCTCCATGTTCTGCTTTCAGAAAACCCATCTTGTGAATGCCCACGCCGTGCTCGCCGGTGCAGGTACCATCCATTTGGATGGCGCGCAGCACCAGGCGATTGTTGATGTCTTCTGCCTGATGCCATTCCTGTTCATCATCGGCATCAATCATCATGACCACATGGAAATTGCCATCGCCGACATGGCCGACAATCGACCAGGGAAAGGACAGGCTTTGCAGATCAGCCGCGGTGTCGGTAACGCAGTCGGCCAGGCGGGAAATGGGCACGCACACATCGGTGGTGATGGCCCGCCCACCAGGCCGTTGCTGCAGGCAGGCGAAATAGTAATTGTGGCGGGCAGTCCACAACACAGTACGCTCCTCGGGTTTTTCAGCCCACTGGAACGCCGTGCCGCCCTGCCCCGCAGTCAGTTCCTGCACAATCACGGCCTGTTCGGCAATGCCTGCAGGAGACCCGTGAAATTCGAACAGCAGCAGCGGCTGTTCCGCCAGCGAGGTTTTACTGTAGGCATTGACGGCGCGCACGGCACGCTCATCCATGAACTCTACGCGGGCAATGGGCACACCACTTTGCATAATCTCGGTCACAGCCTGTACAGCATGGCGCAGCGTCGGGAACGAACATACCGCCGCAGTCACCGCCTCGGGTAGCGGATACACTCGTAGGGTAATTTCCACAATCACGCCCAGCGTGCCTTCGCTGCCTACATATAAATGCGTCAGATCATAGCCCGCCGACGATTTGCGGGCGCGACTGCTGGTACGGATGACCTCGCCAGATGCCGTGACCACCTTGAGCGACAATACATTGTCGCGCATGGTTCCGTAGCGGACCGCGTTAGTTCCGGAAGCGCGGGTCGCCGTCATGCCGCCGATGGATGCGTGCGCACCCGGGTCGATGGGAAAGAACAAGCCGGTATGGCGGATTTCATCATTTAACTGTGTACGAATCACCCCCGGCTGCACAGTCACCGTAAAATCTTCCGGCTGGATGGCCAGCACCTGATTCATGTCGCGAAAATCAATCGTGATGCCGCCTTCAATGGGCAGCACATGGCCTTCGATGGAGGAGCCAATGCCAAATGGAATAAGCGGCACATTGTACTGAGTGCACAGCTTAACTGCGGCGACCACATCGTCTGTATCCCTGGCAAATAATACACCATCGGGCTGCACCGGCGGATACGCCGATTCATCACGTGCGTGATGATCACGAACGGCTGCGCCGGTGGTGAAGCGCTCGCCGAAACGGGCTGCAAAGGCGGCGCGCGCTGCCTGGCAAAGATGCCGGGGGGCAACGCTGGAAACGGGAGTAGCGGGGCTATATGCCATGATGTGTGGCCTTTTTTAAAATAGCAAAAAACATCAATCAAGAATGCGTGCCGCGTTCAGTACACCTTGCGGATTAAGTGCGTCACGGATGCGGCGCATCACCTGCTGCTGGGTAGCATCACGACTGTAATGAAGAAACGGTTTTTTCAAACGACCGATGCCATGCTCGGCCGAAATGCTGCCATTGAACCTGCCGGTAAGTGCGTACACCGCCTCTTCCACCGGAACAATATCGGCCGGTTGCAGATGGCCGGTCGTCAAATGTAAATTGCCATCGCCAAGATGGCCGAAAAGCAGGTTGGAGGCCTGTGGCCAGCGCTGGCTGATCTCGGCCATGGCCTGTTCTATGAAGGCGCCCATATCCTTTAAGGGAATACCTATATCGAAGGCCACGAATGGCCGCAGCGACGTGAACAGCTCGCCGATGCCATCGCGGATAGCCCACAGATCTGCAGCATGGTTCAGGTTTTGCGGCACGATGGCATCCTGCACGGCGCCGTTCTCGAGTATGGACTCAAGGAAGGCATCGAAACCGGCATGGAACATGGGTGTATCGGCGCCTTCAGTTTCGAGCAGCACGGTAAGCGGCCATGCGCCGTCAAAGGGAATAGCCCTGCCGGTGACCCTTGCAGCCTGGGCCACATAGTCGGCCCACATCACTTCAAAACTGGACAACTCGGGCAGCGCGCTGCGTGCCGCCTTTAGCAAGGGCGCGATCTGCGCGAACGAAGCCAGCCCGACCAGGGCCGAACGCCTTGTCTGCGGACGAGGGAACAGCCGCACAACCACACGTGTGATAACGCCCAGCGTGCCCTCGGTGCCAATGAAAAGCTGCTTCAAATCCAGCCCGGTATTGTTTTTAAGGGTACGATCCAGCATGGTCATGATGGTGCCATCTGGCAACACGACCTCCAGGCCCAGCACCAATTGCCGGGTGGTGCCATAGCGCAGGACCCGATTGCCACCGGCATTGGTTGCCACGTTACCCCCGATCTGACAGGAGCCGCGCGCGCCAAGGTCCAACGGAAAATACCAGCCTTTTTCTTCCACCGCCGCACACAGGGTTTCCAACACAACGCCCGCCTGCACCAGCGCTGTACCGCCCGCTTCATCGATGTCTTCAATCTGGTTCAGCAGTTCGAGCGAAATAACGACATCGCCTTCGTCGGGCGCCGCACCACCGGCCAATCCACTGCCGCCGCCGACGATGGTGATCTTCCTATTGTGCCTGGCGCACAGGGCAACCAGTGCGGCCACCTGCTCGACCGTGGCAGGTCGCGCCACCAGTAGCGGGGCGCCGGCGTGCACACCGCTGGCGTCGCTGCCGTATCGTACGAGCGAGGCGGGGTCAGTCAGCACGCTCAACTCGGCTGGCAATTGGGAGATAAAGGACTCGGACATAAAAAAGGGGTGATCGCGGAAAATGACAGAAGATTTATTCTATACGATAGACCACCCTGCTACCGCCGCGTTTAGGCGATTGCCGCTTATATGTCGGACCAGCGGCGCACCAGGTTATGATAAATGCCACTTGCCGCCGGGCGCCACGACTTGCGCCGCCGCAGTTCGCAGTTGGCCTGCAATCGCATGACCACGACTAACACATCAGCGGAGCAGTTGTGCGGCTTCACCTTTTTCTGTCAACAGTTTGACGGCATGTTTATCGAATGACACGAACGTTTCACCTCCCAGCCAATTGCCCTCATAGGCGATAACGCCATCTGCAAAATCGCCACCCGCTTCAAGTATTGAAAGCCCGGCCTCGACTGCCGGCCGGTTCATTACGACGTTTCCCGCATTCAATAAATCGCGGATAGTCTGGGCCACGTCTTCTTTGGACAATTTGGCACCCCTTCGCAAAATCCAGACCAGTTCGCACAGGCTGGGCAATGGAATGGCGATCAATGACGCGCTTTTCAATACAGTCGCTGCCGCCCTGCCCTGATCTTCGTCATCCTGCAAAACCGCGCGAACAAGTATGTTTGTATCGACAGCGATCTTCATTTATCACCAGCCCAACCAGCGGCGGCAAGCTCGTTCATTTCCTCTATCGTTATTGGCGTTTTGACTTTGCCGGCATGCCGTCCAATAAAATTTTCAATCGCCCCTGCAGGACGCGCCGCTCTGACCCGAAGCTCACCGCCCGGCATTTTGTCAAAGTCGACCCGTTCGCCCGGCTTAATGCCAAGGTGCTGCAGTAAGTCCCGCTTTAATGTGACCTGTCCTTTCATGGTGACCATTAGTGATGCCATGAGAAATCCTTTGTGGTTGAGCTTATCAGTATAGTAATTGATTTTTACATTACTTTCAATGGTTCGCATTGTTGCACGTCCCGTCGGGCCATCGGTCAACCGGCAACGACGTTAATGCTTCATTATTGGTGGCGATGTTGCCTGTTAATCTGCTGGACAGCACCATGGATGAATGAAAACGCCACTCCTGCAAAAGGAGTGGCGTGATGTACTGAAGCCAAGGGCTTATTTCAGCCCGGGTTGCAATCGCTGGCGACGGCAGTCGCTCTGCCGTTGCGTCCCACCTTGAGCAATCGGCTGCCCTGATGGGTATTGATAGATTGCTGGGTGACTTCACCGCTGGCAATCCAGGTGACCGTCCCATTGGTAAACGCCGTAGCGTCGCCGTCAGTCTGGTCTGCACGCGTCAGTTCATAGGTCCGGCGCTTGTCGCTCACAATCACTTTGGTTGCCTTGTCGTTGACAAACTCATAGGCCACCCCTAGTTGCCGCTTGCCCTTGCAGATATAAACAGACTGCTGAGTGCGGCTAAGATTGTTGCCATCTTTGTTGCCGTCCGCTGAACCGGTAGCACAACTTGCCAGAACCATGCTGAGCAGAGCTGCCGGGAGTAGAATCAGACGCATGCCATCTCCTTTGATAAAAATAGATTGATTGTAGTCAAACAACGCCATCAGGAACACGATAAATCGACATGCGGGTCCGGTACCCTGCGCCAAGGACGGGGTTTACCCCGATAAAACACGCGGACCCAGGCATGATCTGTTGGCTATGCGCACAAAAAAAGCCACCCTTCAAAAGGGTGGCTTCGGTACTTCTTCTTCGCATGCCGGCAATCGGTGCCGTCGCAAGCCTGCAAAGTGCACAGGCCCGTGACTTGGCTAACGCCGGCGAAGCATCAGATGACGCGTGCGGCCTCAATAAGACGAACGACACTCCACGATTTGCTGCGTGAAATAGGACGACCTTCAGCAATTTCTACTGTGTCGCCTTCGTTGATCTCATTGGATTCGTCATGCGCTTTGTACTTGTTTGAACGGACCACGATTTTGCCGTAGATGGGGTGCTTCACGCGACGTTCTACCAGAACGACAACGGATTTGTCCATCTTGTTGCTAACCACTTTACCGATCAGGGTACGCTGACGCTTTGCGGGTGTCGTTTGCGTTGTTTCGCTCATATTACTTACCTGCAGCTTTTTCAGTCATGACCGTGCGTACACGCGCGATGTCGCGACGCACTTTCAATAACTGACTGGTGTTGGACAGCTGCTGAGTAGCGCGCTGCATACGCAGGCTAAATTGCGCCCTCAACAGGCTTTCGAGCTCTGTGGACAGCTCTGTCGTCTCTTTCGAACGGAGTTCACTTGCTTTCATGAATCTCTCCTTAAGCGCCGAAGTGACGTGTGACAAACGTTGTCGCGATTGGCAGCTTGGCAGCTGCCAGACGGAACGCCTCACGTGCCAGCTCTTCGCTGACGCCGTCCATTTCGTACAATACTTTACCAGGCTGGATCTCGGCTACCCAATACTCCGGGTTACCTTTACCATTACCCATACGGACCTCAGCAGGTTTCTGAGAGATCGGCTTGTCTGGGAAAATTCGGATCCAGATACGGCCGCCACGTTTGATGTGACGGGTCATGGCACGACGGGCTGCCTCAATCTGGCGAGCCGTCAGACGACCGCGACCAGTAGCTTTCAGACCGAAGTCGCCAAAGTTTACATTGGTACCGCGAGTAGCCAGACCGGTATTGCGGCCTTTCTGCTCTTTACGGTATTTCCTGCGTGCTGGTGACAACATAATTATTCTCCTTCTGTCGCAGTTGCTGCGGCTGGCGCTGCAGCATCACCTGCTTTGCGACCACTGCTGCGACCACGGCCGCCTGGACGACGCTGTCCATCAGGACGGTCACCGCGAGGACGACGTGGACGACGCTCATCTTCACGAGGAGCAGCAGCCACTTCAGCAGGCATTTCGCCGTTTGGCAGCAGATCGCCTTTGTAGACCCAGACTTTGATACCAATAATACCGTAGGTAGTCTGTGCTTCAGAGGTGCCGTAATCGATGATGGCGCGCAGGGTGTGCAGAGGCACACGACCTTCACGATACCATTCGGTACGGGCAATTTCGATACCATTCAGACGGCCGGCGGACATGATCTTGATACCCTGCGCACCCAGGCGCAT
The DNA here is from genome assembly GCA_050742695.1 of Advenella sp. GTDB lineage: Bacteria > Pseudomonadota > Gammaproteobacteria > Burkholderiales > Burkholderiaceae_B > Advenella. The sequence goes on from JBOIGK010000793.1 coordinate 9,869, forward strand.
GGCGTTCTGCATCGCGCGTTTCATGGCGCGACGGAACATGATCCGTTTTTCCAGCTGCTGAGCGATAGAATCAGCGATCAGCTGAGCATCGGTTTCAGGCTTGCGAATTTCTTCGATATTAACGTGAACCGGCACGCCCATCAGGCGTTGCAGGTCTGACTTCAGGCTCTCGATATCTTCGCCGCGTTTGCCGATGACAACACCGGGACGCGCAGAAAATACAGTGATCCGTGCATTTTTTGCAGGACGCTCGATAAGGACGCGACCGACGGATGCGTTTTTCAGTTTCCGTTTCAGGTACTCGCGAACGCGGACGTCTTCGGCCAGCATGGCGCCGTAGTCTTTATCGTCAGCGTACCAGCGTGAGCTCCAGTTACGGTTAACTGCGAGACGGAACCCGGTAGGGTGAATTTTCTGACCCATTGTGACTCCTTATGCGCCGACTTTGACCACAATGTGGCAAGTCTGCTTCTCGATACGGTTACCGCGGCCCTTGGCCCTTGCGGAGAATCGCTTCATTGACTGAGCTTTGTCGACATAGATTGTCGTCACTTTCAGTTCGTCAATATCAGCACCATCATTGTGCTCGGCATTCGCAATTGCGGATTCCAGAGCTTTCTTGACGATACCAGCGGCTTTTTTGGGTGTGAATGTAAGGATATTCAACGCATGTGCCACAGACTTGCCACGGATCATGTCCGCAACCAGACGGGTTTTTTGCGCAGAGATATGTACACCACGAATAACGGCTGTAGTTTCCATCGCTTACCTCTTAGACTTTTTGTCTGCAGCATGGCCCTTGTATGTACGGGTATGAGCAAACTCGCCAAGCTTGTGACCAACCATATTTTCGTTCACATACACAGGCACGTGCTGACGGCCATTGTGAACAGCAATTGTCAAGCCGATGAAATCAGGCAGGATGGTTGAACGACGCGACCAGGTTTTGATCGGTTTTTTCTCTTTCCCATCGACAGCGGCATCCACTTTTTTCAGCAAGTGGGCGTCTACGAAAGGACCTTTTTTGATAGAACGTGACATTTAGTTCGCCCCTTATTTACGCTTGCGACGTGACACAATCATTGAGTCAGTACGCTTGTTGCGGCGGGTTTTGAAGCCTTTGGACGGTGTACCCCATGGGCTGACTGGCTCACGAGCTTCACCTGTACGGCCTTCACCACCACCGTGTGGGTGATCAACCGGGTTCATGGCAACACCACGAACGGTCGGACGAATACCACGCCAACGCATCGCACCGGCTTTACCGTATTGACGCAGGCTGTGTTCTTCATTACCGACTTCACCGATTGTCGCGCGGCAATCAATATGCACGCGGCGAACTTCACCGGAACGCAGACGGACCTGGGCGTAAATGCCTTCACGGGCCATCAGTACAGCGGATGCGCCGGCTGAACGGGCGATTTGCGCGCCTTTGCCTGGCTGCATTTCGATGCAGTGGATGGTTGAACCGATAGGGATGTTGCGGATCGGCATGGTGTTACCCACGCGGATAGGCACTTCCTTGCCGGACAACAGTGATGCGCCGACTTCCAGACCACGAGGAGCGATGATGTAACGACGCTCGCCGTCTGCATAGCAAAGCAGGGCAATGTGTGCAGTACGGTTAGGATCGTATTCCAGACGCTCTACTTTTGCAGGGATACCATCTTTGTTACGACGGAAATCGACCAGGCGGTAATGGCTTTTATGGCCACCGCCACGGTGACGAATCGTGATGTGACCGTTGTTGTTACGACCGGAGCCACGTTTCTGATGTTCTGTCAGGGCTGCAAACGGAGCACCTTTGTGCAGGTTCGCATGCACAACCTTGATCATGCCGCGACGGCCGGCAGAGGTTGGTTTTGTTTTAACTAAGGCCATCTCAGTTTACCTCCGTAAAGTCGAGTTCCTGACCTTGCTTCAGTGAAACGTAGGCAATACGGTTGGCTTTGCGGCGACCGACGAAACGGCCTGAGCGCTTGACCTTACCCTTACGGTTCAGTACAGAGACGGAATCAACTTCAACTTTGAACAGCATTTCAACAGCTGCTTTCACTTCGGGCTTGGTTGCATCGGGTGCAACACGCAGCGCGATTTGGGGTTTCGCACCAGATTCTGCGATGAAAGTCGCTTTCTCGGTGATGACGGGTGCCAAAATCACTTGCAATAAACGTTCTGCTTTCATCCCAGCATCTCCTCGAATTGAGCGATAGCTGCTTTGGTGATCAGCACTTTTTTGTAGTGGACCAGAGACAGCGGATCAGCGTAACGCGGTTCTACAACAGCTACGTTTGGCAGATTGCGAGTTGCCAGGTAGGTGTTTTCATCAACAGTGTCGGTGATGATCAGAACAGAATCCAGACCCATGGCTTTCAGTTTTGACGCAGCCAGTTTTGTTTTTGGCGTGTCGAAGGTGAAAGCGTCAACAACGGCGATGCGACCTTCGCGAGCCAGTTGAGACAGGATCGAACGGATACCCGCGCGATACATTTTTTTGTTGACTTTCTGGCTGAAATTTTCTTCAGGAGAGTTCGGGAATGCACGACCACCTCCACGCCAGATTGGGGAAGATGTCATACCGGCACGAGCGCGCCCGGTGCCTTTCTGGCGCCATGGTTTTTTCGTGCTGTGCTTGACCTGTTCGCGATCTTTCTGGGCACGATTACCGGCACGTGCATTTGCCTGATAGGCAATCACGACCTGGTGAACCAGTGCTTCGTTGAAATCACGGCCAAAGATTGTGTCAGGTGCGCTGACGGTTGCGTCAGACTGGCCCTGATCGTTCAGGAGCTTAAGATCCATTATTTGGCTCCTTTCGCAGACATTTTGATGGCCGGCAGAACCACGACGTCGCCATTCTTGTGACCGGGTACTGCACCACGGACCATCAGAAGACCACGTTCGGCGTCAACACGGATGACATCAAGATTTTGAACGGTACGGGTTACATCACCCAGGTGACCGGACATGCGTTTACCAGGAAAAATACGACCTGGATCCTGTGCCTGACCGATAGAGCCAGGCACGCGATGCGACCTGGAGTTACCGTGAGAAGCGCGCTGGGAACCAAAATGGTGACGCTTGATGGTACCTGCGAAGCCTTTACCGATCGTTGTGCCTTGCACGTCGACTTTCTGGCCGGCTTCGAATACGCTTTCGACAGCAACAACGGCGCCGGCTGTAAACTCAGCGGCTTTTGCAGGATCGAGACGGAATTCTTTAAGGATGGAACCGGCTTCTGTACCGGCTTTTGCGTAGTGACCTGCTTGCGCCTTGACCACACGGCTTGCACGGCGTTCGCCGTAGGCTACCTGAACGGCAGCATAGCCGTCTGTGTCCAGAGACTTGACCTGGGTAACACGGTTGTTGGATACGTCCAGCACGGTGACAGGGATTGACTCGCCTTCTTCCGTGAAGATACGCATCATGCCAACCTTGCGACCAACCAGTCCCAGCCGATAAGCGGCAGGCGTAGGTGTCGTATTCGACATCATTTTCTCCAATTCCCAGCTACGATTGGCTGGGGCTAAATTTAATATGATTCATCCGGTTAAACTCAAGACTGCAACGCATTGCCTTCCCGGACAACAATACCCATGCAGGTTCAATTCAAAGTGCTGTCAACGGCATTGCGGCGCCCCAAAAAACGGCATCGCAAAACCAGCAACTGACCAAACAGATCAAGGCGCACAACGGGTATAAAAGGCATAAAAATTACGTCGCGCTGCACTTTTCGTGCCCGCTGCGTTAATCTTTAAAATCTTTCTTTGATACCTGTTTAGCGCCTGAAACCAGTTCAAAAGCCGGTCAATCAGTGAACCCAACTACAGTGGTTAGCCTGTGACTATAGCATTGCGCGAGCCGTTTGGCAAGAAAACTTACCTGCAGTGAACAAAAAAGCCACGCCGAATCAATCATTTATGTCAGAAATTTGCGACAGAGGCATGCGCTGTCTTGTCGCATGCGGGTTCCCGCGAACCCGGAAAACGGTTGATATACCAAAGCTGACCGGGAGCCCGGCGCGGCAAGACAGAGCCGGGCAAAAAATTGCTAACGGGGGCCTGGCGCCTAAAGTAGTCAATTATTCTATTTGTTCTACTTCCTTATTTATTGCCCGATGTGTCAGATACATCTTATGTGGAAAAAGACTCTCCGGTTCGCCACCCTACCGGCCCCGCATCGTCGCCAGCGCATGCATGGACGATTGCATGGCCGGATACAGGCCTTCGTATACGGCAAAAAGCCGCTGGTACGTCTGGTGCGCTCGCTCGTTTGGAGTGGCGCGGCACACCACATGGGTCCAGCCCTGTTCCACTTCGGCTTCACTTACCAGGCCAAGTCCGACCGCGCCCAGCAGCGCCGCCCCCATCGCCGCTTCAACTGCCTCGTCAATGGTGTATACCGGATATCCGGTGACATCGGCAATAATCTGCATCCACAGATCTGAGTTGACGGCACCGCCGACCACCACCAGACGCTGATCCAGATCGTGACGGCGGTCCCCAACGGCCCGCATGTTGTGCCACAAGGCAAAGGCGATGCCCTCGATGACCGCGCGGTACAAATGGGACCGGGTATGGGTCAGATTCAGGCCGGCAAACGTCCCACTGGCGCGCGCGTCCCATACCGGGCTGCGCTCACCCATCAGGTACGGCAGAAACACCAACCCATGCGCGCCGGGCGGCAGCGGCGCCGCCTGCTGCTCCAGAAGCGTATAAACCGAAATGCCCTGCTGCTTGGCCTGGGCCAGTTCGGCCTGACAAAACTGTTCCACAAACCAGGTCACGGCGCCACCGGCCGTGGCCGCGCCACCAAACACATAGCGCTGCGTCAACCCCTTGTAGACGTAAGGCATACATACCAGATCACGACCACTTTCCGTTTCTGTCTGCAAATAGCCCCAGCACATGCTGGTGCCGAGCATGGCCACGTGATCCCCGGGCTTGCGCACCCCGCCGGCGAATGTGGCAATGGCTGCGTCAATGCCGCCCAGCACAATAGGAATGCCATGCGCCAGCCCAAGCTGCGCAGCCTTGTCGGCTGTCACCGAGCCGACCACATCGCTGCTCTCAAGCAGCACGGGCGGCATTTTTGCAGGATCAAGCCCGACCATGCGCATGGCTTCGTCAGACCAAATATGGCGCTGCATGTCATAGACACCGCCGATATTGCCCGCAGAACTGTGATCCACGGCCAGTTTGCCCGTCAGATAATGAGCAATCCAGGTATTGGGGGGCAGAAACCACGCTGTTTTTTCCCAGATTTGCGGTTCGTGATGCTTAATCCACAACATTTTGGTGAAGCCATAATAACTGTCCACACCATTGCCGGTAATTTCAAACAGGCGCTCCAGGTCTACCTGTTCTCGAATCGCATCGGTTTCCGCCGTCGCCCGCCTGTCCATCCAGA
>JBOIGK010000794.1:0-1925 GCA_050742695.1 Advenella sp.
CAATATCCGTGCGAAACAGAAACTCGCGTGGATACGGATTGCACCACAGTTTGCCGCGAATTTCCAGGCTCAGCACATTATGATGTTCCAGCGAAGTCACTTCGCTGACGCAAGCCACTTCCAGCGAATCGGCCAAAATACGTGATTCGAAATGAATAATGGCGTTCTTGATGGACTGCTCCATATCTACCCAGTCGATCTCGGACATGCGCCGGCCGGCCAGAGCCTCAACACCGAAATTGACGGTTGAATTGCGCACCTGGGGAAAGGCATCCAGGTCGTCTACAGTTTCAATATTGACCGTGTTCAGTACCCAGCGCAAATCCCGCAGCACAGCATGGCGCAGCGTATCGTAAGTAATCATGACGCTGTCGCGGCTTTCCTTTTTCTTCAGCGGTTCGTTGTCCGTGAGGCGATCCAGCAATGCCGGTTGCAGACGGTCCTTGGCAGCGCGACGCTCGCGCATGCCGAATGCCGTCCGTTTACCTGAAATATCTTCCATATCCATATGCGACACACCTGTGACTATCTTGCTTTTGTTCTATTTCTGTTCCCGATACAGGCTGGAGGATCAGTTCAACTGCCCGTGATGAAAGGTGATGCTGCGCATATCCAACAACGCATACTCGCCCGCATCGCTCATCCACATTTTCTGACCAGTTCCGAAATAGATGTCCTGGCCGATCTGCTGCAGTCTGTGCGACGCGAAAGATTGCTTGCGTCGTCCAGATCGGCGTAATTTTTATCGATAGGCGCCGGGTAACGCGCCGGGATCAGGCCGATCTGAGAGCGGCCACTCACAAGCGTGATTTCGGCCTGGACCCAGATCAGATCAGTCAGGCCTTCCGGTGGGATCAGGCGCAGCGACTGAATCATATCCATGGGAACCCAACCATAGCGGCCATTGGCAATGACCTCGCATACAGGGCCGAGCCGGCTGTCTCCATCGCACAGCCATTCAAATGCCACCCCCTGCTCTTGACCATTGACTACAATCGTGCCAGAGACAGCCGGCGCTACTTCCAGCGCCTGTTCACGCAGGGCCTGCGCCGTCTCGGCGTCACTGCGCAATGCCTCAAGCAACATCGCCATCCACTCAGGCGGCTGCTCAAACACCGCCGGCGTTTTCTCGCCACGAAACACGGCTTCGCGCTCCTGTTCTGCCGTGATGGCGCCCGTATACAACACGGCCACCGGCTGGGCTTGAGCATTCATTTCAGAGCTCAGCTTCAATTGCTCAAATGCCTTATCCCACAAACCCTTGACCGCCAGTAACTGGAACAGCCGGGCACGCAGATCGGCATCAGCCGGTTTTTTTCTTATTTGCGCCTTCACCTGATCGAGCTGCTCATCAACGCTCTTGCCATCCAGTGCCTTTATGATGCCTGTCATATCCGTTCCGTATTAAAAAATGCAATGAGCTAACAGATACCCGAGGGGGCATACCTGTTAGCTCCATTGGAGCCTGAGAAAGGCCCCCTTACTGCCAACGCGACAAAAGCGGATTAACCGACGATTTTGTTTTGTTTAACGTCATAAGCAATAACAGACTCAGCACCTTTGCCGCCCTGTTCTGTTTGCTCCCAGTACTGTTTCTTGATCCTTGCTGCCTGGAAGGCATAGTTTACCAACAGCCCTTCACCATCATGCGCACCTGTGTACTGAACAGAAGTGACCAGAACATCTTCAAGCGTAATTCTGGAGTACTCAACTTGAGTACCACCCGCTTTGCAGACGGATACTTGCACACTTGCCAGATGTTTACCGGTAGAGCAATGTTGCATTACTGCAGGTGCAGAACGGTCAACGTGAGCAACAACGTTCAGGTCATTGAAGCTGGCTTTGCCTGTACCACCACCGCCGCCAGTAGACATTGAGCCCGGTTGTGTTGCGCCCCATGCGAAAGAGCGAATGTCGCTCCAGTC
>JBOIGK010000795.1:0-4063 GCA_050742695.1 Advenella sp.
GTCGTGGGCCATTCGATTGGCGGATTTCTGATCGGACTGGCGCCATCGGCACATTTGGTCAAGCGCATTTTCACCATGGGCGCGCAATACGCCTACTGGCGCGACTACGCCGGCCGATCACGCACCAGCATGTTCCTGCAATGGCATGTCGCCATGCCGCTCCTGGCAAGGGCATTCGGATTCGTGCCGGCCAGGCGCCTGGGCTGGATGGAAGACACGCCCAAAGGTGTGGCCATGGACTGGGCTGGCATGGGACCCCAGTTTGAACGGTCTATCGGTCGCAAATACGGCAAAACGGTCGCCGAAAACAGCCTATTGCCAGCGCGCTTTGGGCAAGTGAAGGCACCGGTGCTGGCGCTAGGTGTCAGTGACGATCCCTTTGGTACACCGGCGGCACTGGACCGGGTACTTGACTATTACAGCGGCTGCGAACGATATCACCTGCGGATATCACCAGCCAGCATTGGGCATGAAAAAATCGGGCACTTTGCGTTCTTTCACAGCCGTTTCCTTGATTCACTATGGCCCATTGCCTTTGACTGGCTGCTTGAGGGAGCCATTGAGCCAGCAAGGGGCACGATCATCAGCCGCCAGAGTAAACAAGAGGCTCGTCCGAGCAACTGACGTGCCATGACCCTGGCAGTATTATCACTGTCCGGACATGGCCACGGTTGCCGCAAGCGGCCATAAGCCAAGGCTTTTGTCACGCCACGTTCCATTGGCCTCCGTACATGATTCGCCAATGACCATTTGAGGTTGCGGCCAGCAAAACGGCGGCAGTGTCAGGTTCAATGCGCGCCAGTCGCCATCTTCGCAATCGTTATTTTCTTCAATCAGGGGGAAAGTGGTCGTAAGCAGCCATCGGGCGCCCGAGGCCCGGAAATTGGCGATGGCAGCATCAATATGAGCGAACGACAGATGCACCAGACAGTCACGACAAAGTATCAAATCGGCTTTCGGCAGAGAGTCCACCGTGATATCGGCCACCATGAATCGATGAGCACCATTGCCTGTCCACTGGTGGATATTTTCTTCGATGAGCGATGGTACGATATCAATCCCGGTGTACGCGATGCCAGTTGTTATCTCTCTTATCCAGTTTGCATCACCGCAGGGAGCGTCCAGGATTGATTGCACGCCCAGATGATCCAAGAGTCCGGGCAGGCGGTTGCGAATTGACTCTGTCGCCTGGCGCTCTGAGCCCAGCCCCGAAACCGAACCGCCTGCCCCCCACATGTTGATTTGCTCAATCCGCTTAAACCGCTCTGCCAGCGAGAGGCCCTCAAAGGATTCGCGATATTGCTCAAAACGCAAATGAGCAATCACGGGTTCACGATTTTTGTATTGCATCACAACTTCCTTCCGTTTGTTCCAGGAACGGCTTGCCTGACAAAGAGCCAGTTATCTGCTTGCCTGAGCACGCGTCCACCTCAAGCTGCAGCGCCATTACCTAGCGACGCTGCCCGCCGGTGCCAGCCCGTCAACACGATAAATACTAGCAAAATATTGTCGATGACGTTCAATGAAATGAACCGCAGGTGTGCCCCGGCTTGTTTTCCCATTCGGGACTCACATTTTATCTGTGACAACCGATCGATGACCAACCATTGACCCGTTATACGCCCATGCGTATATACACTCATTGCCAAACGGTGTCACTGCGGTCAGACCGTAGGCACTGTGCCGCCATCGATCACATATTCAGTACCGGTGATTGAGCCTGCTCTGGGTGAAACCAGGAAAGCGATAAGATCGGCCACTTCCTGCGGCTTTGCCGGACGCCCTAACGGAATCCCGCCGAGCGCGTCCATGATTATCTTTTTCCCACCCTCATAATCGGTATTGTTGTTTTGCGCCAGGCGAGTAGCCAGTTGCGTGGCCGCCTCGGTTTCAATCCAGCCTGGCGACACCCTGATAACGCGCACACCTTTTGGGGACACTTCTTTTGACAGGCTCTTGCTGTAGGTAGCCAGCGCAGCCTTTGCGGCGGCGTAGGCAGTTGTCGATTCCGGCAATGGCAATTCATGCTGGATGGAGGTGACATGAATAATCACCCTCGCTCCTTGCTTGATCATGGACGGCAGCAAGGATCGATCAATACGAACGGCTGGCATCAGGTTCAGGTTCAGCTCCTGTTGCCAATACTGGTCGTTCAAAGCCAGATACCCGCCGGGTGGCGAACTCGATCCGCCAACAATATGAATGAGGAAATCAACACCACCCCATTGTTCCAGTACGGCATCACATACCGCAGCGCATCCGCCTGGCGTTGCGATATCTGCCGCAATGTAGGATATATTGTCCGGTGCGCGATCGGGCACCTTGCGGGCTGTGGCGATGATGTGGACACCCAGGTGATGCAACACGTTGACAACCGCCGCCCCCACACCCGCGGTGCCGCCGGTGACCAGCGCTCGACAGCCTTCGATATTCAGGTCAAAGCTCATGGGGCAATTTCCAGCGAGGCGATTTTATTGTCTTGTAGTACGAAGCGATAGCGGATATTAATTGGACTGCCTGGAAAATTGCCTTGCAGACGGCTGCTGACGATGATTTGCCGACCCTGTTCGGTCACATCGAAAGGCTCGGACGTATAGACGTATTTTGCAGTCGCTTCAGCGCGCCCGCGCTCAATGGCAGCGCGTCCGTTATACGTTTGCTTTTCATCTATAACGACACCCTGTTCAGTAAAACAATTGGCGAGCGCCTTGCCGTTATCTTTATCGGCAATGAAATAGGCCAGGATCGGTTCAGGTAAATTGACAGGCATTCAAGTTCTCCATGTAAGAGGGGTAAACAAAAATCGACAGCTTTAATTTGATTTTTGAACATACTGGCACTAAACTTACTTTTCAACAAGTACGCACTAAAAAGTACGTGCTAAAAAGAAAACACCATTGACCCACAAAGACATGACCATGAACATAACGCGACCCGTGTATACCGCCGATACAGCGGCCGACGGCATTGAGCAGGCGATTCGCGTGCTGGAAGGACGCTGGAAACTGCTTATCCTATTTCGTCTTTTTGGTGGAAATTTACTGCGTTTTTCCGAACTCGAACGCACGCTGCCCGGTATTTCCCAGAAGATGCTGATTCAGCAATTACGCCAATTGGAGACCGACGGCATTGTGCGCCGCATCGATCACCAACAGGTGCCCCCAAAAGTGGAATACGGCCTGACCGAATGGGGACAGGCGCTATGCCCTGCTCTGGATTCTCTGCTCAAATGGGCCGAACAGCGTCCCTGAGCGCGGCAGATTAGTAGTCTACAAGTCCACTCGCGCTTTGAGCAAAAATTAAAAAATAGATACATGCCATTGCCGGCTCGCCTGATCGCGATAGGTCATCATTAATGGTGGTAAACGGCCCTGCAGGACAAATAAAGAAATAGGCAGACAGAAGGCACGGAGACAAGCAAACAGGCAGATAATTGACAGACAATAAAAAACCCGCAGGGCAAAATGCTTGCGGGTTTGATGATAGTGTCCGGCCGGTGATAAAGCTTAAAAAGTCTTTGAAGAAAACTTGAACACTCTACCGATACATGACAGATAAAACTGGTAGGCAGTACTGGATTCGAACCAGCGACCTCTACGATGTCAACGTAGCGCTCTAACCAACTGAGCTAACCGCCTTTAAGAAAGAAGAGAATTCTAACACTGTATTGCCCGGCTTGTCCACATTTTCGAACCATAAAGGCGAACAATTTCTTCAGCGTGTCTCAATCGCGGGATATGCGCTTTGATTGGTAGCCAACACCGGAGTCTACAGTGCCATAAATCTGAACTTTACTGCCACTGCGTCCACTGTCCGCCGCGTTACCGGCACACCCGCTAAGCAGCCCGAAACCCAGAAAAAGGGCCAGAGTACATATCATCGCTTTCATAACATTTCCTTTATCTGCTTTAGTACAACAGGCCCGATACGCTCAGGCGGCAATGATATCCAGTTTGGCAACTGCCAGGGCCAGCGTTTTGGCACCAGCATCCCTGAAGACAATCTCCGCCTGTGCATCTGCGCCCTGCCCGCTTAATCTGATGATCGTTCCATCACCAAAGCG